>JAJQHT010000068.1 GCA_021199595.1 Oscillospiraceae bacterium | reverse complement strand
TATAAGAGAACGGATATAGAGCTGACTCTCTCCGCCCACAGCTATGACGACTGGTCGGCGGACGATATTCTGAACGAGACGTTCACCCTGACGCCGTGAACTGGGAGGGACTGCCATGAAAACCTGTAAGCTTGTTACGTCTATTTTATGCTTTGTGCTGTTCTTTCTCATTTTGTTTCAGTCCTGCGCCGCGGGGCTGTCAAACGCCCTGGAATCGAGCAATGAGGTCAGCGGCTTTGCGGGCGTGCTGGTGGCCTGCCTGATGCTGGCCGGGGCCATCGTCCAGCTCGTTACGAGAAATGCGCCCTCCAAGGGGGCCTCCACTGCGGGATTCGTCCTGTTTCTGCTGGCCGCGCTCATTGGCTTTGCCCTGGCCGGTTCCTTCTTGGATTTGCGGATATGGGCCGCCTGGTGCCTGCTCCTGGGCGTTATCAATCTCATATGTCTGCTGCGGCGGCCAAAAGCATGACTGCCCCCTCCCACGCCCCAAATTGGGCGCGGGATTTTTTTATCTTTATCTTTGACAGAACCCGCTAATGTGCTATAATCAATAAGATAATCTTCAATTTTCCACAGGAGGCCGCGCGGATGCTGGACAGGGAGCGGGTCATTCGGCCCATCGCCACGATACATACCGACCTGCCCACCAAGTTCGGCCTGCCGCGGCAGAGCGGGCTGGTGGAGGGCCTGGAGGCAAAAATCGTCTTCCTGCCCCCGTATCGCGACCCTGTGGCCTTTCGCGGGCTGGAGGGGTACAGCCACCTCTGGCTCATTTGGGGCTTTTCGGAAAACAGCCGCGACGACTGGGCCGCGACGGTGAAGCCCCCGCGCCTGGGCGGCAACCGCCGGATGGGGGTGTTCGCCACCCGCTCGCCGTACCGCCCGAACGCCCTGGGCCTGTCCTCCGTGCGCCTCACCGCCATCCGCCAGGAGGAAAAGCTCGGCCCGGTGCTGTATGTCACCGGTGCGGATTTAATGGACGGCACGCCCATCTATGACGTGAAGCCCTACCTCCCGTATACGGACAGCCACCCGGAGGCGTCTTCCGGTTTCGCCGGCGAGGTGCTGGACTACCGCCTGGAGGTGGAATTTCCCCCGGCGCTGCTGGAAAAAATTCCCATCGATAAGCGTCAGCCCCTCATGGAGCTGCTGGCCCAGGATCCCCGCCCTGCCTATATCCACGACCCCGCCCGCCGCTACGGCTTCAACTACCTCCGCTTCGACGTCCGCTTCACCGTGGACGGAAATCGCCTGACCGTAGTGGATGTGGTGGATTTGTGAGTGAATATACGCAAATATGCGCGAATATTATACATAATTTATACACACAAGGAGCAGACAAATGAGAGCCATTGTATCCGTATTTTCCCAAGACCGCATCGGCATTATTGCGGACGTATGCACGCTTTTGGCCTCCATGAAGGTGAACGTGCTGGATTTGAGTCAGACCATCATGGACGGCGTATTCACCATGGTCATGCTGGTGGACACCGCGACGTCCGACCTGTCCTTCGACGAGGTGCGCGCCACCCTGGTGGACAAGGGCAAAGAGCTGGGCCTCGACATCCGCATCCAGCGGGAGGATATATTCAACGCTATGCACCGCATATGAGGTATCGCCATGCTGAACACCTATGACATTCTGCAAACCATTGATATGCTGGACAACCAGCATCTTGACATCCGCACGGTCACGATGGGAATTAACCTTCTCGACTGCGCCCATCCGCATATTGACACCTGCGCCCGGCGGGTGTATGACAAGATTTGCCGCCAGGCGGAAAACCTTCTGCCGGTGGCCCAGGGGATAGAGGCGGAGCTTGGCATCCCCATTGTGAACAAGCGGATTTCCGTGACGCCCATCGCCATGGTGGCCCAGGCGAGCGACGGGGAGGACTATACCCCCATCGCCAAAGCCATGGACAGAGCCGCCGCGGCCTGCGGCGTGGACTTCATCGGGGGCTTTTCCGCCCTTGTGCAGAAGGGCCTCACCAAGGGCGACCGCCGTCTGATGGACAGCATCCCGCAGGCCCTGGCGGAGACAAAGCTCGTCTGCGCCAGCGTGAACGTCGGCTCCCCCAAGGCGGGCATCAATATGGACGCCGTGGCCGCGATGGGGAGGATTGTGAAGCAGACCGCCCAGGCCACCGCCGACCAGGGCAGCCTCGGCTGCGCGAAGCTCGTCGTGTTCTGCAACGCGGTGGAGGATAACCCCTTCATGGCCGGCGCGTTCCATGGCCCGGGGGAGCCGGAGTGCGCCATCAACGTCGGCGTGTCCGGCCCGGGCGTCGTGTATCACGCGCTCCAGGACGCAAAGGGCAAGCCCTTTGACGAGGTCGCGGAGATTGTCAAAAAGACCGCCTTCCGCATCACCCGCATGGGGCAGCTGGTGGCCCGCCTCGCGGCCAGCCGGCTGGACGTGCCCTTCGGCGTTGTGGATTTGTCCCTCGCGCCGACCCCGGCGGTGGGGGATTCCGTGGCCCGGATACTGGAGGAGATGGGCCTTTCCGTCTGCGGCACTCACGGCACCACGGCGGCGCTCGCGCTTTTGAACGACGCGGTGAAAAAGGGCGGCCTGATGGCCTCCGGCCGCGTGGGCGGCCTTTCCGGGGCGTTCATCCCCGTCAGCGAGGACGAGGGCATGATCGCCGCCGCTCAGTCCGGTGTGCTGACGCTCGATAAGCTCGAGGCCATGACCTGCGTCTGCTCCGTGGGCCTGGACATGATCGCCGTTCCCGGCGACACCCCGGCGGAGACCATCGCCGCCATCATCGCGGACGAGGCCGC
>JAJQHT010000324.1 GCA_021199595.1 Oscillospiraceae bacterium | reverse complement strand
GCGGTGGAATTTGCAGAAAGGCGTTGTGGTGATCCCCGGCTCCAGCGACCCGGAGCATATCCGGGAAAACCTCGATTTGTTTGGCTTCGTGCTGACTGATGAGGAGATGGAACAAATCAACGCCCTGGACCGCAACGAAAAGCACGACTGGTATTGACAAATGCGTCAGCACAGCAGATGGAAAGGAGAACAGCGTGGTGCCGGATATGGCCCTGCTGGAAAATATGTACTTATCCGAGCACACCCTCTCCGCCGGGAAGCTGCCCATTCACAAAAAAGCGGAGCTGGCCCGCTACGAAAAGCAAAAGGAGCTGCCGGACTGGATTGCGTTTTTGCAAATTTCTGCACGGATAGTTTCTTAATATTGTCAGTTACCCCCATTTTAAGAAACTTTCGGCTGTTATCTTCATCTAGTGACAGTGCACTAAATGCTTTGACTTTTTCTGTACCACGGCCCCGTTTCTTTCCGACAGCAGGTCCGCTCCTCGTTCGTGTTGCCAAGGTCGATCAACCGAGAGGCGTGGTCGTCGTATTCCCCGCCCCGGTCGATCTCCAGTTCCACACCGAGAAAACGCTTGCCGTTGCCGTAGAAGATGGGGCTGGGTTTGTAACCGTAATTCTGGATGGGATGGTTCCGGTTGGCGAACTGAGCTGCGCAGCTTCGGCAGTAGGGGCCTCCTCGTCATCCTCGTCCGGGCAGCAGGCGCATCGTAGTACAAAATCCGTCCGCATCCGGTGCAGGTGGTGTAGTGGTGTCATAGCAGGAATCGCAGACGTCTGTGGCTGTCGCTGTTTGTCAGACCGTCAGACCCGGTTTTCACAGCAGTCGCAGATGACGTTTTCGTTCTCGAAGCAGTCGTCGCAGAACTGGCGACCGTCGAAGATGTGCCGTCCAGAGGAGGCGCCGATGTCAATGGCGAGATAATACTTGTTCATGTTGCTTCACCCCTTCTTTGCTTCCTGTTATCATTATTATAAAAGGAGACGGCAGCTTTCAAAATGACAAAACTTGACCGATGCACTGTCTGAATTTGCGCCGTTTGCACAGCAGGAAAAAAACAGCGCAAAAAAGCTCCCTCTCAACGTCTTGCTGTTGAGAGGGGGCCTCATGAAAGGGCGTGTCCACGCAGCTTTTGCCGCGCCTGGCCAGGATTCATGCCGTATTCCCGTTGAAACCGTTTGTAGAAAAAACTCTGATTTTCATAGCCCACCGAGGCGGCGATCTCACTGATGGGCCTGTCTGTGTCGCGTAGGAGCGTTACCACCTGCTCCATGCGCTGTTTCGTCTGCAATTCCTTGAAGGTCATGCCGGTGTGCTTTTTGATGAGCCTGCTCAACGCGGACGCGGAGTACCCGGTGCGACGGGCCAGCTCATTTAAGGTGCCAGCGCGGTATTCCTCCCGGATGTATTGCTCCACCGCCAAAATCAGCATATTGACGCTGGTGTCCTCAACAGAAATCTGCGCCTGCTCTGCCGCATTCAGCAGGTGCAGGAACAGCAGCCCCATGGAGATGCCGAGAATCTGCTCCTCGTTGTGTTGTTTGCACAAAATGGCGTAGACGATATTTTCCGCCAGGTTTTGAATACAAAAGTCATCCGCAACAGGAAAATACAAATACTGCGCAGCGCTGCCCTCCTGTTGCAGGACATTCACCATAAATTCCGCCAGAATGTTCTCCTGTCCGATCATCTCTCTCACCTGCTCGAAAAAAGCGGGCATGATAATCAGGTTGATTGCAATATCGTCCTCTCCGCAGGGAAGGATCTCATGCTCGGTGTGCTGGTTCATGAACAGCAGTTCTCCGCTCTTCACGACCAGCGTTATTCCTTCCACCTTATGGGTAACGGAGCCGGACAGGACATAGAAGAATTCCACATAATCGTGCTTGTGGGGCGGGAAATAGACAAATCGCGTGTGTTTTCGGGCAGTAATCAGGCGATTTTCTGTCAGCAGCTTTTCGTGCTCGATGACACTTTGCTGCGGCTGGTCGGTGTAGATCGCCCATTGCACCGTATTCTGGCCGTCCAGGGCCGAGCGCTCTTCCGGCGTGATGCGTTTGAGCATTTGGAGCAGTTCTACATTCATATCGGTTCCTCCGTGGCGTGTCCCGCTGATCGAAGCGCAGTTGTTCCCGGCTCCTCCATTATATAAAAGAAGGCCGGAAAACACAACAAAAATCTCAGGCAGCCCGGATGAACGTCATTGATAGGGCCGGAACCGCCATCCACTCCCTGGTGGGGTTGGGGCTGGGCTTCATCATCATTTCCATTTTTATCCGCCACCGGCGCACCTATCGTAGGCGGAAGAAGCGGCTGCTCTTTGGGCGGCGTCGGACAAGCTGACCCGGCATCCCCAAAAAAGGTCGGATATACCGAAAAAAATGCCGTTGATTTTGACAACGTATTTTGCTAAACTTGATATGAATATTGAGCGGAACGGGCCATTTCCGCCTATTTCCATAATCCGAAAAGAGACGGGCGCATCTTTTGCCCCGCGCAAAACGGCCCAAACAAAAAAGCAACAGGAGGAATCCCTTTATGAAAGCGCAAAAATGGAACAACGACTGGCTGTTTTGGGAGGACAGAAACTCTTTCGCCCTGGTGTGGGGGGGTCTGAAAACGCACGGAACATCACCCTGCCCCACGACGCCATGCTGGAGCAGCGGGCCTACGCGGAAAGCCCCAACGGGGGCAACACCGGCTTCCGGGACGGCGGCGTGTACACTTATGTCAAAACCCTGAACGTCGCCGAGGCGCAGAAGGGTAAACTGCTGATGCTGAAATTTG
>JAJQHT010000089.1 GCA_021199595.1 Oscillospiraceae bacterium | reverse complement strand
GGTCATGGGCGTGCGCAGCTCGTGGGAGACGTTCGCCACAAATTCCTGTCGTCGGGACTCGTTTCGTTCCAGACTCTCCGCCATCGCGTTGAACGCCTCCGTCAGCGTGCCAATCTCGTCGTCCCGCTGATAGGGTGTGACGCGCGCGGAATAATCTCCTCTTGCGAAGCGGTGGGCAGCCTCGGACATCTCCAGCAGGGGGCGGGCCAGCCGCCGCGCGTTTGCGTATTCAAAGCAAACCGCTACCACAAGCACCGCCACGGCTACCACGATGAACATGAGAAAAACGCCGCTCCATGTGCTGAAAAAGCTGCCGCTGGGATAGCTGACGAACACATAGCCCGCAATAGCCCCGCCAGATGACTCGATGCTCTCCGCTACTACATAGTGTACTCCGTCATAGATGCCGCTCAGGTCGGTCAGCGCCATATAGACGCCCTCGTCCTGAATGCTGTCCAGGATGCTTTCACTGACCTGGCAGCCCACATAGGGAGATACCCGGCTCTCGTCGGAGCTTGTTATCACGTTTCCCTTCTCGTCGCAGAGGAGGATGTGATTTCCCGTACACTCAGCGATCATGGTAAGGTTCATGCGCAGCATCAGACTGTCCAGGTCGCCTTCCAGGCCCATAGCCTCGGAAAAGCGCTTCACCTCGTCAACGTTTGTATAGAGAGACTCCGCCTTCTCCCGCATCAGGGCGGTTCTGCCGACAAAAAACAACACGACGCCGAACACGACAAAGCACACCAGCAGCAGACAGGCTGTGATGAGGAAGTTTCTGAAAAAGACGCTCTTTCTCACCTCATACCGCTCCCACCTCAAACTTGTAGCCAACGCCCCAGACGGTTTTCAGCCGCCACTGGTCGGATACGCCCTCAAGCTTCTCACGCAGGCGCTTGACATGGACGTCTACCGTTCGGGAATCGCCGAAATAGTCAAAGCCCCAAACCTCGTCCAACAGCTGATTTCTGGTGTAAACCCGGTTGGGGGAGGAGGCCAGATGGAACAGCAGCTCCATCTCCTTGGGGGGCGTGTCCACCTTTTTTCCGTCCACGATAAGCTCATAGGAATCGAGGTCGATGACGAGCTTATCAAAGCTCAAGCGCTTGGGCTTGTCCCCCTCGTCCTCGGCGGTGCGGCGCATCACGGCGTGAACCCGCGCGAGCAGCTCCTTCACCTCAAAGGGCTTGGTGAGGTAGTCGTCCGCGCCCATTTCCAGCCCGGCCACCTTGTCCGCTGTTTCGCCCTTGGCGGTCAGCATGATGATGGGGGTCTTGGAGAAGGCGCGTACCTCCCGGCAGACCTGCCATCCGTCCTTCACGGGAAGCATGATGTCCAGCAGTATCACATCCGGCTCAAAGATCTGAGCCAGGGTCACGCCCTGACCTCCATCCCCGGCCTGGGCCACCTCAAAGCCGTCCTTTTCCAGATATAGCCGCAGCAGCTCCGCGATGTTGCCGTCGTCCTCAATGATAAGCGCTTTTTTTGCCATGGCTTTCTGCCTCCTGTGCTTACTTATATGTATGCCTTGGTCAAAACCAGGGCTGCCGCCCCAGTTAGTCAATCTAAGATATCCAATTGGATGCCCTCAGATAACCAGTTGGTCAATCTACCCTAATTATATACCGGCCTTTTGAACTTAGGTGAACAAAATGTAAAAAAAGTAAGGATGACGGAAAAAACGCTTTACTTTAGTGTGGTAATGTAGTAAAATACTCAGCGGACAAACAGACAAATTATAAGGAGGACACATAAAATCATGAAAACGATGAAAAAGCTGCTTGCTCTGCTGATGGCCCTGGCAATGGTCTTTGCCCTGGCTGCCTGCTCCTCTTCCAGCTCTGACGACAGCTCCGAGGTGGAGAGCGAGGTAGCCTATATCCAGGATCAGGGCGTTCTCGTTGTGGGCATCACCGACTTTGAGCCGATGGACTACAAGGACGAGGACGGCAACTGGATTGGCTTCGACGCCGACATGGCCACCGCCTTTGCCGAGAGCCTGGGCGTGACCGTAGAGTTTGTGGAAATCAACTGGGACAACAAGATTCTTGAGCTGGACGCCGGGAGCATCGACTGCGTCTGGAACGGCATGACTCTGACCGATGAGGTCACCTCCTCCATGGAGTGCTCCAATGCCTACTGCAACAACACCCAGGTGGTCGTTCTGCCTGCGGACGTCGCGGATCAGTATGACACCGTGGAGTCCATGGCCGACCTGACCTTCGCCGTGGAGGCCGGCAGCGCCGGCGAGAGCCAGGCCATTGCGAACGGCTTTGCCACCACCGCCGTCACCTCTCAGGCCGACGCGCTGATGGAGGTCGCCGCCGGCACCTCTGACGCCGCGGTCATCGACGCGCTCATGGCCGGCGCCATGGTGGGCGAGGGCACCAGCTATGCAGACCTGACCTACACCATCTCCCTGAACGAGGACGAGGGCGAGGAGTACGGCGTCGGCTTCCGCAAAGGCTCCGACCTGGCCGAGGCCCTGAACGAGTTCTTTGCCGAGAGCTATGCCGACGGAACCATGATGGCGATTGCCGAGCAGTACGGCGTTCAGGCTGCCATCATCGCCCAGTAATACGACGGCCCTGTAAAATGTTTGTTTCCGATTTTCCCGGCGGCGCGTTCGCCGGGAAAATTCTTGCCCCTGCGCATACATCCCATAGCCGCAACCGCAGACTACTGGAAAGGAGTGGATGTCCATGGAATTGTTCCTGGAGCAGTTCCCCATTGTCGTTCAGTCGCTGAACACCGGCTTTCTCCAAACGCTGAGATTGTTTTTTATCACCCTGCTGGGG
>JAJQHT010000091.1 GCA_021199595.1 Oscillospiraceae bacterium | reverse complement strand
TCAAGCAAATCCTCTTTCGTTTTTTCACTGTCTACTTGACAGGGGGCACTTCAATATCGGTAAGCGGCTTTTAGTACATTTAAGCGACAAACAAGTGACAAGCGACAAAATAGAGTGTTAGAAAACTACATGAAACCACAATATATGTGGTTTATCCAAAGAAAAACGCCCATATACGGGATATGGGCGTTTCTTTATTTACTCTTTTTCAGAGACACCTCACACCGGATGAAAGGGAGCCTCAGGTTTTGTCTGATTCCTCTTCCCGGTCCAGAGCGTCCAGGAAGTAGGTATTGCGGATGCGCTCGTCGATCTGATGGAGGTCCTTTGCCGCCAGCATATCGTAGATTTTCCGGTGGGCTTCCAGCAGCTCCTCGCCCCGCCCGGTGTCGATCATGGTCTGCACCGTCTCCCAGCGGACGGAATAGGTCAGCATCCGCACCACGGAGTCGATTTTGCTGACCAGGGTGTTCTTGCACAGGGCGGAGACTGCGTCGTGAAAGGCGTTGTCCGCCTGGAACGCGGCCTGGGCCACGTCCTCCGTTTGGGCGATTGCGGCCTCGAACTCCTCCAGCCGATTTTTCACCAGGTCCAGACCCTCTTTGTCCTCTTTTTTGACAGCCAGCTGCAAAATGCCCACTTCGATCAGCTCCCGCAGCTCCATCAGGCTGTCGAAGTCGTCCCCCTTGTTCAGGATGATGCCGTAAACCATGGGGTCGATCATGCTCTCCTGGAATCCGCTGGAAACAAAGGTGCCCTCCGAACGGCGGCTTTCCAGCACGCCCATATAGGTGAGAATTTTGGTGGCCTCCCGGACTGAGGTGCGGGCCACCCCGAAGTTGGCCGCCAGCTCCGGCTCGGTGGGGAGCTTGTCGCCGGGTTTCAGTTCCCCGGAAATCATACCATCGGTCAAACAGTTGATGACGCGCTGGACGACGGATTCACTCTTTAAATTCTTCAAATATGCGGGTCTATCTGCCATAATGTCTCGTCCTCTCTGTCCCCAGCCTAAAAATACATACATATGATGTTCTTATGTAAGACATATTATAACGCTTTTTTAAACTTTTGTCAAGAAGAAGGCGCAGCTGTCGGTTATTTTTCAAACAAATCCGCCGCGCGGCAGCGTGGCCAAAGCATCTGCAATTTCCGAATATAGGGTGATGAAAGGTACGTGATTCCTCTTGTTTCGCAATTTGTCTGGCGTTACCTTGACAAATCCTGTCACAATTAGTAAAATGAAATCACAACAGGGAGATTCACACCTTCGGAAAATGGAAAGCGCTGCGCCTGAGCGTTCGTAAGGAGGATGCTATGGTTGAAAAGAAGCGGAGAAAGAGCAAGCTCTATCGCCTGATTCGCGCTGTTTTGATTTTGCAGATTCTCCTGCTGGCAGTCAATACAACGCTGCTGCTGTTTGTGCTGCACCTCTATTTTGGAGGGGCAAACCCGGACAGCGAGGCCATAGTCGCTTCCTCTTCGGCTGAATCGGACCCATCCGGGACGGACAGCGGCGAAACGAGCGGTACGGCGGCTGACGGGGAGAAGAGCGCAGAAACAACGGCGGATGAGAGCGCAGCCGAGACGGAAGAACCCAGCGAGGAGGAGCGGTTGGCTGCCGAGGCAAGCGAGATTCTCGGTTCCATGGAGTTGCAGGAAAAGGTTTATCAGCTGTTCATCGTGACACAGGAGCAGCTGACCGGCGTCTCGGTTGCAACGGAATCGAACGATTTGACCGAGACGTGTACCCAGAACTACCCAGTGGGCGGCATTGTCTACTTTGAGGACAATATCCAGACGCCGGAGCAGTGTACCGCGATGATCAGCGGTATCCAGTCTTATTCCAAGCTGGGACTGTTCATTGCAGTGGACGAGGAAGGCGGACGTGTGGCGCGGCTGGGCAACAATTCCGCCATGGGCGTTACGTCCTTCCCCAGTATGCAGGAAATCGGCGCCCAGGGAGCGGAGGCGGCCTATGACGTTGGGGCGACCATCGGCGCGGAGATTCAGCAGTTTGGCTTCAATGTGGATTTTGCCCCGGTCGCGGACGTGTATACCAACGCGGAGAACACCGTCATCGGTGACAGAGCCTTTGCCTCAGATGCGGCTACAGCAGCAGAGATGGTGTCGGCAGCCGTCGAAGGGTTCCACGACAGCAATATGATTTGCACGCTGAAACATTTTCCCGGCCATGGAGACACGGCCGAGGATTCCCATTATGGTACTGCAACGACATACAAGACCTTAGAGCAACTGGAGGAGGAAGAATTTCTGCCCTTCCAGGCAGGCATCACGGCAGGGGCCGACATGGTGATGGTGGGACACATCTCCACGCCCAACGTGGAGAAAGCGGGGGAGGACGACAGCCTGCCCGCCACCCTGTCCTACACCATGATAACAGAGACCTTGCGGGGAGAATTGGGCTTCGACGGCGTGGTCATCACCGACTCCCTGTCCATGCAGGCGATCACGGACAACTATAGTTCCGCCGAAGCTGCGGTGATGGCGCTATCCGCAGGGGCAGACATCCTTTTGATTCCCAGCGATTTGGAAGCGGCGGCAAATGGGATCATGGAAGCAGTCAACAGTGGAGAGCTGACGGAAGAGCGCATTGACCAAAGCCTGATGCGGATACTGACGCTCAAACTGCAATATGGCATTATACCTGCCGCGACAGAGTAAAAAAGCATGGGGCCAGGCGCGTTACCTGACCCCAAGCGTTCTGATGGAACAAAAACTTGACATTCTTCGGTACTTATTGTTTGTGCATGGGCGCTCGTGCAGCTTCTCGCTGCGTCTTGG
>JAJQHT010000162.1 GCA_021199595.1 Oscillospiraceae bacterium | reverse complement strand
CGCGTCGTCCTCCTTGGTCTAGCCCGGCTTTTGATCCTTGCCCTTTATCCCTTTGGGTGCCTGCATCTGTTTCAGGCAGTCCGCCATGGCGGGTTCTCCCTCCGCCCGGTCCCGGAGAGAGCGGAACTCGTCGGTACGGCGCTCATCCATCTGGACGAAAATGCGTTCTCCCTCGTCCATCAGCCGGTTGCGGAGTTTCCGCTTGAGGCATACGTCTGAGACCTCGCCCAATCCTGACAGGGTGGTACGGGGGCGGTCACCGCCCAGCGGGTCGCCATTAGGATTTGCGTTGCGCACGGTAAAGACCAGTGCAAAGTCGATTTTGTTTGTCAAAGTACTCATGATCATCATTCTCCTTTTCTATTTCGTTCCGCATAGTAACCATGCAGATAGCTGCTTTTCAGGGGTGTGTTGTTGTCCAAACCGTTCTGTGAGATCTGTTCCTCCAGCTGTTCCAACAGCGCGCTGGCCGCTGTGCGCTCCGCTCCATACCGCAGGTAGGGCTGGAGCTTGACTTTCAGGTATGCCCAAGTAGTCGCTGGTTGACGGGCAAAGGCCGCCATATAGCGCAGGGCATTGGTGGCGCTCTTTTCATCAGCGTCCATCTCGCCGCCTGCCCGGATGAGCAGCATCCGCCGCTCCAGCCATTCCGATGCACCGAGCATCCGGCCATACCAGAGGTCCCGCAGGTTTCCGGCGTTCTCTGGCCAGGGCTGTGGAGCCCAGAGATACTGGGTTTTCTGATAGAAGGTACGGAGCATCCCGTAATAGCCGTGGAAGTAGCCGCTGTCCAGCGGCGCGGGTGATTCCCGGTCCGGCTGGGAAAACTGCGCTTCCACTTTGCCAATCAAAGACTGGTAATAACCGGCCTTGTCCCCCAGCCTTTCCAGGTAGGGGAGAAGCTTGTCGTGCAAGCGGCCCCAGCCCTCATAGGGCCTTGCGGCAAACATCGGCATCATCTGCATGGCGTTGGTCCTGCCAAGCCGCTCACTGTCGCTGGCCTCCAGCTCGACCCGGTCAGCAATGGCCAACAGACAGCCGTAAAGCTGGGAGCGGCTGGTCGGCACCTCATATAAAACTGGTTCCTTTGTTTCTTCTGGTTCGTTTCCATCCTTGTCCCGTTTTGTGAACCACGCCTGTCGCTGGCTGGAGTACCCCTGTAAAAATACCATAGAGAGCGGGCCATTCTCAAGCCTTTTCTCCTCCAAAAACAGACCTTCGATCTCCTCAAAGGCGATTTGATATCGCTTGGCGTCCTCTCCCGCTGTTGAAAAGACCGGAATCAGCTTTTCGTGGATCATCTGCCAGGTCTCAAAGGGGCGTTGGGCAAATCTTTGTGTCAGGCGAACCGCGTTGGTGGGGAGGCTTGACTTCAGATTCAAAACCTCTTCTTCCATCCTGTCCGCCACGGCCAGCAGTCTGCCGTACAGGTAGTCCCGATTTCGGGAAGTTGTTTGCAGTTCCGGCGGGAACACCTCTTTACTCCCGCGCTTTTGGAAGCAGGAGATCATCGCGCAGGCGGTGTTGACGCTTTGGTTCCAACCTATCCTGTCCCACCTTTTTTCCTTTCCACGGGTAAACGACAGCGGATTGCAGCACCGATAAAAGGCGCTGTTTACCATGCTCAGGGAAAGCGGCTGCTTGTCTACAATGCACATCATCAGCTGGGACATCAGCTGGCGCATGAGCTTTGTCTGAGACTTATCACATCTCAAATCCTGTCTCGCCAGGTTCACAGCATCAGCGCCCATGACGGCGTCTGCAATTTGCAGCGAAGTAGGTGTTGTGATCTCCGTGACTTTTCTCTCTCGGTTATAGCCCCACCAGCAACAGTGCCGATACCAGTCCGCCAAACGCTCAACATAATCATTGCCGGGACATTCCTGGTAGTAGGTGACGGACATTCTGCCGTCTGTGGCCGCCTCCAGTCCCAAAATCTCCACGAAGTTGACCCGGTCTGCGTCAAAGCCGTCAGCAAAGCCCTCCAGGACGGACTGGTACCCAAGCGCCGCCCGGTTCACCGCTTTGGCGTATCCGTCCAGCGTGTTAATGGTCGGCTTGTCGGTTTCATCCTCATATTCCTCGTCATCTTCCTCTCCTACCGAGAGAGCATTTCCCTCCGTGGGGGGCCTCGTAACCACGCCGTTGGTGTTCCAGACTACCCAAGTCATGCCGTATTTGTTGATACCCTGGCGGGCAGTCAGCCACGCAAGGGCATTATGGGCGCGAATCATCGCGCTGGTGCTGATGCAAGCCGCACTGTGGTCTTCAACAAATCGGCCTTTGTATTGAAAGCGGTAAGCAGCGTCCTTTGCGGAAATCAGTTTTGCGTTCCCCTGTACCTTGGGATAGTTTGTCGTGGCAGGGAGAACCTTGCCCTCTACATAGCAGAGCTTTTCCTCTCCCGGCAGGTGCAGCATATAATACCGGCTCCAGCTCTCTTTTACGTCATCCCGCTGCCAGAGGTCATCTGAGGTCGTGTCTTGGGACTGGACGGAAAAGCAGACCATCGCCTTTCTGTCTGCGCCTTCCCCTTGCCGCGTTTCCGGGTCTTTGTAATAGTTCACCTTTAGATTCGGCTGCGTATTCAGGTCGGAGAGCAGGGTGTGCCGGTCCAGATAGGCATAAACCGCCCGCAGGCAGGCCGGTGCGTCCGGCTGCTCACACCACGCTTTTAGCTGTTCCATGTAGGCATTGAAGCGCCCACGATTGCCCTCGTCCTCGTAGACCAGATAATTCAGCCCTTCTGTCAGAGGATAGGGCGCACCATTGCTGCCGGTTCGACTTTCCGCCTGGGGCGTGCTG
>JAJQHT010000157.1 GCA_021199595.1 Oscillospiraceae bacterium | reverse complement strand
ATAGACCATGGAGACATCGTCAAATCGTACCATAGTTGTTCGGTTCCTCCGAAAAAATCAAATCAGTATCGGTTGTTCTGGGAATCCAGATAGCGCTTCACCATCAGGGCCACCTTGAACACGATGGCATGGTCAAACTCCCGCAGATCCAGCCCCGTCAGCTTTTTAATCTTTTCCAGCCGATACACCCGCGTGTTGCGGTGGACAAACAGCTTGCGGGAGGTCTCCGATACGTTCAGGTTGTTTTCAAAGAATTTGTTGATGGTGTAAAGGGTTTCCTGATCCAGTGCCTCGATGGGGCATTTTTTGAATACCTCCGACAGGAACATCTCGCACAGGGTGTTGGGAAGCTGATAGATGATGCGGCCAATGCCAAGACTCTCATAGCTGATGACTGTCTTTTCATTTTCAAAGACCTTTCCCACCTCAATGGCGGTCTGGGCCTCCTTATAACGGTCGGCCAGCTCCCGCAGGTGGTTGACCTGGGAACCGATGCCCACAACGCAGTGAACGCCAAGCTCCTGCTCGATGCTTTCCTGCATTTGCGTGGCCGTGCGCTCCAGCTCCTGCTCATCGCAGCCGCCGGGGTACTCCCGAATGACGACCACGTCCGTCTCGCTCATAGAGAGAACAAAATCCTTGTCCTTGGCGGGGTACATTCCCTGCAAATGCTCCAGAACGGCCATTTCCGCCCCATCCTCCTGCCGGACAATGAACACGGCACGCGGGGTCTCCGCATTGAAGCACAGCTCCTTGGCCCGGACGTATACGTCGCCGGGCAGAATATTGTCTGAAATAATGTTCTTGACAAAGGTCGCGGTATCGTGCTTGTCGTCATAGCTGGATTTCGCCTCGGACAAGGCCACCGCCGCAAGAATGCAGATGCTTCTGGCCATCTCGTCCTGTCCGTCCACAAAGACGATATACGCGCCGCGTCCGCCTGTTCCAATGGTGCGGCAGGTGCGGTTCGCCGCCACGAACAGGTCAGTCCCGGACTCCTGGGCCACCAGGTGTATCTCCCCGAGGGTCGCGCCCATCAGGGAAAGATAGCTGGAGGCAATCACATTCCCCTGGTCGTCCACCACGCCGATGCACCGTTTGCTGGCATCCTTCATTTGCAATATTACGCTCTGAAAAATCCTGCTCGACATAATCACTCAACCCCTCGTTGTATATATGGTCTCATTGTAGAACATTTCTTGTAATATTTCAATATAAAACGACCAATTATTTGTAAATTTTTTTACCACTTTGTTACTGTTTGGCCTCAAATTGCACAAAAAAATCGATAATAATTGGATAATCTTATAGAAACAATAAGAAACGTGCCGTTTTATTCCCGCTTAAGACAGGAATTCAGCTCTGCCGCCGTCAGGGGGCGAATCTGCCCGGGGGCCAGGCTCTCATCCAGGGATAAGCCGCCTATCCTCACCCTGCGCATGGATGTGATATGTCGTCCACGGCTCGCCACAAGGTTTTTTACCTCATGGTATTTCCCCTCTGTAACGGTGATAAAGCCGTGAGCCGGCTCCGATGCATCCAGCTCCAATCGGGCACTTTTATATACCGTCCCGTCCCGCATGGTCACGCCGGAGGCAAGGGCTTCAGCGTCCACCGCTGTCAAGGGGCCATCGGCAAATATCTCATAGGTTTTCGGAACTTCGGCCCTTGGGGCCGTGACCCGATGGGCAAAGCCGCCGTCGTCTGTCAGAAGCAGCAGACCGGTCACATCTGCATCCAGCCGTCCCACAGGGAACAGCCCACGGTTTCGCAGCGCCGGAGACAGCAACCTCGTCACCGCAGGATAAGCGCCATCCCGTGTGGCGCTCTCATATCCGGCGGGCTTATTCATCATATAATAAACGAACAGCGCCGTATCCACCGGCTGCCCCTCCGCCAATATGACCGCGTCACGTGAAACCTTCTGCTCCGGCCGACGGATCGACACGCCGTTTACCGTTACAGCCCCAGCCTGTATCAGGGCGCGGGCTTTGGAGCGAGAGAACTGCCCCGAGCCGCTCATGATTTTATCCAGTCGTTCCAGCATCATTCATACCGCTCCCCTTTCGCGCATATAAGTATAGCATGAAAAAACATCTTGCACCAAAGACAAGAACCTTCCTCATCGTACTGGCAGCGTTTATCCTGCTGGCCCTGCTGCTGATAATAGGAAGTACCGCCGGCGGGGCGGCGGTGCTGTCCGCCCAGGTGGTATCGACCCCCGAAGAGCGGGTCGCCTTTCTGCGGGAATGCGGCTGGGAGGTGGACATCCAATCCGAGCAGACGCAGACCATCCATATCCCGGAGACATTCTCGGAAATATACGAGTCCTATAACGACCTGCAGCGGCAGCAGGGCTATGACCTGACATCATACGCGGGACTGGACTGTACACTGTATACCTATACTGTGACCAACTATCCCGACGAGGGACAGACAGTGCAGGCAAATCTCTACGTCTACAAAAACCGCGTCATCGGCGGCGACGTCCACTCCACCAACCTGAACGGCTTCATGATTGGACTGACGTAGTAAAGCCGTAATTAGGCAAAAATGCCTCAACGTGAAAAAAGGAGCGTCGCATTTGCGGCGCTCCTTTGATACACAGAATGAATTACTCGTTGATGTCGATAACGACGCCGGAACCAACGGTGCGGCCACCCTCACGGATAGCAAAACGCAGGCCAGCCTCGATAGCGATCGGGGTAATCAGCTCAACGTCCATATCAACGTTGTCGCCAGGCATACACATCTCAACGCCTTCGGGCAGGGAGATGACGCCGGTCACGTCGGTGGTACGGAAATAGAAC
>JAJQHT010000058.1 GCA_021199595.1 Oscillospiraceae bacterium | reverse complement strand
GACATAGAGGCTCCAGTCGTCGCCCTGGCGGCAGGTTACATAATATTTTCGTCCGTCGGTGCCGGCGACGGCGTCCTCCCGGCGGACGGGGCCGAGGGGCTGGTCTATGAGGACGGGGACGCTTCCGGCATAGGCGGCGAAGCCGGCGGGGGATTTATAGTAGATCGTCTGGCCCACCACGGCGAAGCTGCGGCTGCTGCCGGCCTCGCAGCCGAGGGTCTCCGTGTCGAGCAGCTGGAAGGCCGAGGGCTTGGAGCCATAGACGCGGTAGATGTGGTTTTCCTTAAAAAGCAGCGGATAGCCGCCATAGGCGCAGGCCCCGGTGAACGGGCCGCCGCTGCCGACCTCGACGCTCCAGCAGCAGGTGGCGGTGCCGTCGAAGTTGTTCCAGACGCGGGGGTCGCCGAGGTACGAGCAATAGACGCCCTGGCCCATCACGCCCCAGAGGCGGTTGTCGCACTGGCAGAGGTATTCGAGATCCGGCACCGTGCGGCTGACGGTGACCTCGGCCTCGTCGTAATCGAGCCAGGTCTCGTCCGTGAAGGAGATGGTCTCCTCCCCGCCGGCTCCGGAAGCCACGGTGATGGCGGTCTCTGTGCCGCCGATGACGGCGCTCATGTCCGTGCCGCCGCGATAATACAGGCGGTCACCCTGGCTCATGCGCGTGGGGACGGTGAAGGTGTAATATTCCTTCTCCCAGACGACGTTGTAATACCCGGCGGAGAGGCCCGCCTCCCCCACCTCATAATAGAACTGGGTGTCGAGGGTGAAGCTGTCGTCATAGAAATACAGCGCGTCGCCGTCCACCTCGCGCACGACGAGGGTCAGGTTGTTCTCTTCATGCACCGTGCAGCCCGCTATGGTCAGGCCGTCCCCGGCGCGGAAGGTGTCGTCCAGCGCCGCGCCGTCCAGGACGAGGCAGTTTGCGGACGAGGAGATGCCGCCTGGCGCGGCCACGGAGCGGAGGTGCGCGGCGGCGGTGACGGACGCCTCCAGGGAGCCGAACTCGTCCGTGGAGATGTTATAGTAGAGCTTATCCGGCCATATCACGACCCAGGTGTTGAGATAGCAGAGCCGCTTCTCTCCGGCGGAGACGGCCCCCTTATACTCTCCGTCATAATAGAAGCCCGTGCCGTCCACCCAGCAGAGACAATCCCCGGCGGCGAGGGCCTTCGGCTCCGCAAGCGTTCCCGCAAGGCACCGGCGGGCGCGGGGCGCGAGGAGCGGGTAATAGTCGCTCGTCATGTTCTCCATGGCGCTTATCTCGCCGTCCCGCGCGGCGAGGTTTTCATTCAGCCCGCCGAATACGTTCTGCCAGCTGCGGCCATAGCCGTCCGCGTTCGGCAGCTTTGCAAGTCTCATGCTTATCCCCCCAGTATCATTTTCACGACGGCGGCAATGACCGCCGTGCCGACGGCCCCCAGCGCCCAGAGTATCGCCGTGAGCTTCGCGTTGATAACGGCGTACTGCGTCTCGTGGCGGGCGAGGGTCTTTTCATGCTCGGCCAGGGTTTTGCGCACCTGGCCAAGCTCCTCCCGGGTGACCTCGGTCATATCACTGGCCCCCCATGTTCATCACCGCCGCAAGCCCGGTAGCCCCCGCGACGGCGATGACCGGCGCAAGCGCGGTGTCCGTATCCGCAAGCGAGGCCGCAAGGACGCCCGCGGCGGTTTGGAGGAAGGTGCGCAGCGCGCGGTAGATGCATTCGTGATTAGTAAACCATGCTTTCATGTTTTTATATTCTCCTTCTCTTTTAAAGGGGCGGGTCTTTTGTCCGCTGGACGTCGTTGCGGCTCCTTGACGTACTCACGGTACGCCTGCGTCGCCGCGCCTAGCCAGCGAACAAAATCCCTCGCCCCGCATAATCTGGGGCCGCCTATTTCAGGCCCTGCATAATTTGGGGGCCGTTTATTTCAGGCCCTGCACAATCTGAAACAGGTTATTCCAGCGCGGCCCAGGTCTGGGGGCCTACTATGCCGTCAACCTCAAGACCCTGCTCGGTCTGATATGCTTTGACGGCGGCGCGGGTTTTGGTTCCGAATTTGCCGTCGGTTTCGAGGGTGTGGCCGTTTTCCGTGAGGAGGCGCTGGAGGTAGCGCACCTCCTGGCCGGCGCTGCCCTTTTTCAGTACGGTATGGGCCGGGCGGGACGCGCCGAGGGCTTTGGCCCAGGTGTAGGGGTCGGCGATGCCGGTGGGCGTGAGGCCCTGGGCGGTTTGGAGGGCCATGGTGGCGGCCTCCGTGTTCGCGCCGAAGCTGCCGTCGAGACCCACGGGGTCATAGCCGAGGCAATAGAGAAGCCCCTGCCAAATGGTCACATCGTCCGAGACATCCGGCTTCTGGACGCGCTGCGTGGCGTAATACGTCTCCGGCCCCCAGACGCCGTCCACAGCGATGTCCGCGCCATACGAGGTGTTAACATAACGCTGATGCGCCTTCACGGCGGCGGCCTTGGTCTCCGGGCCGTACAGGCCATCGGCCTCAACGCCCAGCCACCGCTGGAATTGGGCGACGCAGGAATCGTCCCCGTCCGTATCGCCGTCCGCCTCCGAAGCGGGAAGGTTCAGGGTTACATAACCATAAATATAGCTGCTCGTGAGCGCATAGCTCCGCCGGCGGGCCATATTGCCGGAATTGCCCTCGTAGGTATAGACCGTGCTGTCGTCCACAGCGTAGACGAGGCCGGTGTGGGAACGCGCGGTGCCGTTGTCGGAAAAGACGATCACGTCCCCGGCCCTGGGCGTATAGGCGCTGCCGGAGCGGCCCTTGTTGGCGAGCTGCCAGGGGCTGTAGTGGCTGGCGCCGTGGTTCAGGCCCGCGT
>JAJQHT010000098.1 GCA_021199595.1 Oscillospiraceae bacterium | reverse complement strand
ACTGGACACAGGTGAGCTACGGCGGCCAGACGGCCTATGTCTATAACGAGTATATCTCCACGGACAGCACGGACGCCTCCCTCTCCTCCCAGAGCGGCACCCTGACCATCATCAGCGAGGCCAACGTCCGCTCCGGCCCCGGCACAACCTACGAAGTCCTCGGCGTAGCCGCCGTAGGCGACACCCTGACCATCACCGGCTATACCAGCACCAACTGGTATCAGGTAGAATACGAAGGCGCCATCGGCTACATCGCCGGCAACCTGGTGTCCGCGAACTGACGCCAGCCCAATAACAACTCCCAGGGCCGCATCAAAACGCTCGGTTTTGATGCGGCCCTGGGTTATTTATATTATGCAAAAACTATCACTCCACCACGGACACGAAGGAATCGTAGTCGTTTCGGGCGGTGGCGCTGGAATAGGCGTCGGCCTCATCGGCGTAGTGGCCGATGCCGAGGACGATGGCGGCCTCATAGTCGGCGGAAATGCCGTACAGAGCCTTGGAGTCGTCGTCCACATTGATGGTCATGGCGCAGGGGGCCACATACATATTGGCCGCCAGGCCAATGGACTGGGCGTAAAGATACATACTCTCCGCCGCAAGACCCGCCTGGAACTGCATACTCGCGCCCATGGAATCCTCTGTGGGCACGGCCACGATGATAACGGTGCAGTCCGTGGTGCTTACAAGGCTCTCCTTCAGCTCGTCGTTTTCAATAATAATGAACTGCCAGGGCTGGCTGTTCATGGCGCTGGGGGCGTTGATGCCCGCCTGAATGATGGCCTCAATCTCCTCGTCCGTAAGCGTCTCGCCGGAAAAGTCCTTGCAGGCAAAGGCGTTCAGGATGACCTCATCCGCCGTCTCCCCCTTCACCTTGGTGACAGTCTCGCTCGTCGTCTCTCCGGATGCCTCCCCGGAGGCAAAGGCGCAGACAGACATCATCAGCGCGGCCAGCAGCACCAGCACGATGGCCGTGGTCAGGCGTGTACGTTTTTTCATTCGTGATTCCTCCTGTCAGAAAAATAGTTTAAGCCATTATAATATGAATATTAACGTTTGTAAAGACTTGCGCGAATCAGCGGAATCACTCAACAGCATTGTACCCAAAATTTATTTTCCGGCGAGGCGGCCGGTTTGTCATTGTCAACAAATCGTCAGTCCTGGCAGGGAAAAGCGGCAAAAAGTCCTTGTAAAAACTGTAAAAATATGGTATATCTAAACCATCGTTAGAAGATTTGGTGATGGATGGAATAAGATTTTTTGTTGTTCTCCGCTGAATTTTCCGCGAACAAACTTTATAGGAGGTAAAGAAAATGAAAAAACGCCTGTTATCGCTCCTGCTGGTGCTGTGTATGTGCTGCGCGCTGTTCCCAGCGGCGGCCTTCGCATCGGAGGAGGCTTCCACGGAAGCCGCGTCGGAGGAGGTTCAGGCCCTCTCCGCGTCTCTGGTGTTCACATACCCGGAGGGCATCGAGGAGGAAGAGGTAACAATCGAGCTGTATGCGGGCTTCCCCACATCGTCGTCCAAGACCCTGGATGAGATGATCGAGAATGAGGAGCTGACCCTGGTTCCGGAGGAGGACGGCTATACCATCACCGAGGCCGGCACCTACAGCTATCACATCTCCGGCGACGGCTATTACAACATCCTGAAAATTTTCAACATCACGGAGGAGGACATAGCAGCCGGTGAAATCGTGATCGAGGTCACTGGCGGCAAGGTCGGGGAGACCGACGGCTATCAGCCCACCGTGGTGCCGGAAAACGCGCCGGACACCTATTCCATGGACTCCCGCGACGCCATGCTCTGCATCTGGCCGGATGAGATTCTGGAGCATTTCACCGTGGAGGATCAGGAGTATGAGACCCCCGCCTTCGACGGAACGGACGCCGCCCATGAGTTCACCACCCAGGAGGAGCTGGAGGAGTTCCTGGCTGACCGGGACGAGAGCTGCGATTATATGTATCTCTATTCCGCCGGCACCACCCCAAACTATGAAATGGACATCCCCCTGGTGATATTCACCGAGACGGAGATTCCTGAGGACGCCACTCTGGAAGAGGCCGCCGAGCTGGTAACGGCCAACGGCAAGCCGACCGTCTGGTATCAGGCCCAGATTCATCCCAACGAGCCTGCCGCCGGTGAGGGCGCGCTTGTTATTATTGACGATTTTATCAACGACGAGGAGACTGCCGCGCTGCTGGAGGACGTGAATGTTATCGTGGTTCCCCGGATTAACCCGGACGGCTCCTATCTGTTCACCCGCGTCACCTATGATGGGTTCGACATGAACCGCGACCATATGGCCCTGAAGGCCGAGGAGCTGGCCCAGCTCCACACCGCCTATCGCCTGTTTATGGCCGAGGTGGTGATAGACGGCCATGAGTTCACCTTCTACGGCGCGAGCGAGGACGGCTATATGCGCCAGGCGGACGACGTGGAGACCACGCCTGCCACCAGCTTGAACGATGACGAGAATGTCACGGCGCTGAGTTTGGAGATGACCGCTTACGCCTTTGAGGAGGCAGAGGACGCCGGACTGCGCGTCTATCACTATGGCACCACCACCAACAACCCCATTGGCCGGGCCTATTTCGGCCTGTATAACTGCCTGTCCTTCCTGGTGGAGACCCGCGGCATCGGCGCCGGCAAGACCAACTTCGAGCGCCGGGTGTATTCTCAGGAGACCGTGGTCATGGCCTACATCACCTATACCGCTGAACACGCCGACGAGATAGTGGAAACCGTGGCCGCCGCCCGCGAGGAGACCATCGAGATGGGCAAGACCTACGACGAGGACGAGCTGCTGGCCCTGTACCAGAC
>JAJQHT010000025.1 GCA_021199595.1 Oscillospiraceae bacterium | reverse complement strand
GATGACCTGCACCGGCTCCCCGTTCAGCGTAAAGCTCAAAATCTTCTTCATCAGATGTGGTCCTCCTCACCATAGCCTTCCAGGGCTTTCTTGACAGCTCGCTTCGTAAAGACGCGCACCATGTCGTGACGATACTCAGCAGACGCACGCACGTCGGAGATGGGCTTGCAGTCGCTCATGGCGGCGATACCGGCCTCGGCGATGACCTCATCGGTCAGCTCCTTGCCAATCAGCACTTTTTCGGCAGAGGGAGCCCGCACCGGGGTGATGGCCACTGCGCCCAGGACGATACGGGCATCCACGCACACCGCGCCGTCCATTTTCAGCCAGGCTGCCACGCCCACGATGGCCAGATCCATGGCCTTACGGACGGAGTGCTTGATGTAAGCGGCGCACTCACCCTCGCCCAGCGGGGGGATGACCAGGCCGGTGACAATTTCATTGGGCTCCAGCCAGGTCTTTTTCACGCCCTTGAAGAAGGAGCCGGCGGAGATAACGCGGTCATTTTCCGGGCCGTGCACCTGGGCAGCGGCGTTCTGGGCAATCAGGATGGGGGCCGTGTCGCAGGACGGGGAGGCGTTGCAGATGTTGCCCACCATGGTGCCCTTGTTGCGGATCTGGGTGGAGGCCACATACTTGGCGGCCTGGGCGACGGAGGGGTTTTTCTCCTTGACCAACTTGGAGGTCTGAATGTCGTACAGCTTGGTCAGTGCACCGATTTTCAGGCCCTCCTGCTCGTCATAGGTGATGTACTCAAGGCCAGGGATATGCTTGATGTCGATCAGATAATCGGCCTTCAGCACCTTGTCCCGCATGGGGGGGATGATGTCGGTTCCGCCGGCCATGATTTTCGCACCTGAACCCAGCTCGGAAAGCAGCATGGTTGCCTCTTCCAACGTTGCCGGGGTCAGGTATTCAAATTTTGGTAATACCATTTTCCTACCTCCTGATATTTGTTAAAAAATGAACAAACGTTGCATCTACATTTTTACTATACTCCACTCGCCTATACAAAAAGAAGTAGTCCTCACTACTGCTGTAGCGAGGACTACAAAGAAACTTTCTGTTTGTTTTGGTGAGGCGCACAGACCTGTATCAGGCGAGATACAGCGCAGCCCGCAATCCGGTGTAAGTATAGCAGGCATAGGGGGCAAAGTAGCAGCGGGAGGTGGTGGGCCAGGCGCAGGGGTTGCAGCCCCACAGGAATGCGCCGTCCGTCAGCTCCTGGGTCCACTCGTCCACCGTACCGGCCAGGTCGTAGAAGCCCAGGGCATAACGCTCCGCCTCGCTGCCGGTGGCTGTCACCGTGTCCTGATGAGCACGGGTGTTCCGAACCGTCACTGCTTTCGCAATGTCCGCCTTCTGTTTTGCGCCGTTTTGCACCAGCCAGGCCAATGCCGAATCCATCTCCGCCGCATAGGGCAGATGGCTGGCAATGCCTTCCCCGGAGGCGAAGGTGCGGGCCGCCCGCTCCGCGTCAAACTGATTGATGTTGGTCAGCGGCATGACATCGGAAATAGAATGCAGCCCGCCGTCCTTCCCGCGGGAAAGGCAGTAGCGGGTCAGGTAGAAGCCGCCATACTTTTCCACGCTGTCCGCCTGAAGGCGGAGTGCGTCGGGCAGTTCCGCCTTAACGCCGCCGCTGTAGCCATACGTCCGCGTACCGAAGGGCTGCGCCTTGCCTGCCAACGTGCCGGAATCCTCCAGCGCCAGCACCGGCACCCATACCAGCTCGCTGCCGTCCGTCTCCCGGCGGATGATAAATCCAGTGTCCCAACTGCCGCCTGCGGCGGTGAAGTCTGCCGGAATCGGCGGGTTCTGATAGCTTTGATGTTCCATGATACTGTCTCTCCTATTCTGTGCCTGGAAGAACCTCCAGGTAGTCCATATGCTTTTTCAGCCGTGCCATGTCGCGGACGCAGTAATATCCGTTGATGTACTCCACCAGGCCGTAATCCTTCAGTTCCCGAATGGCGCGGGCCACCGTTACCCGGTTGGCGTGCAGTTCGTTGGCCATGGCCTGCTGGCTCATCTTTTTCTGAATCAGCACCTTGCCGTCATAGGGCACGCCATATCGCCCGGCCATGGACAGAAACAGATTGCACACCCGCCAGGGTACGCTGTAACTGCCCCGCTCCCGTGACTGCTCGATCGTGTCGATGAGTCGGACGGAGAGGGCATAGACCAGCTGAGCGGAAAATTCCGCATCATCCGCCATCTCCTGAAACAGCGTCTCTCTGTGAATGCGAATCAGATAGGTCGGTTCCGACGCCTTGAAGTTCAGCACCAGAGGGTGGATCACCACCATGCTGGGTACCAAAATCAACTCCCCCGGCACATTGACGCTGAAAATGTGTTCGCCTCCGGCGGGGGTGCAATCAAAGGCAACAATGCACCCCTGGCAGACATAATAGCAGCTGTCAGGCACATCCCCCACCTTGTACAGGGTTTGATTTTTTGCAAGGGTGACGGGCGTTCCCATCCGTTGGAACTGCTCCGCACTGCGCTGCGGCAGTACGATTTGCCCCAGTGCATTCCAGCTTGGAATTGCATCAGCATTCGTGTTCATGCCAGCCTCTCTTTTTTACAGCAGGTTCCTGCAGCGATTGTGCTTACTCCGTGATTTGGCAGCTGTCCGCCGCAATGTTGGAAAACATCCCCTTTGTGCGCTGAGCCTGGGCTTTGCCAGCCGGGCTGTCGTCAAACTCCGCGGCCTGCCAGGCGTGAGGAAAGTCCAGAATCTGCACGACGTCCCCAAAGGGCATCCATTGCAGCATTTCCGCCATGCCATTTTCGTTGCGCAGGCAAAGCTCCTGGAACGCGCCCTCCG
>JAJQHT010000026.1 GCA_021199595.1 Oscillospiraceae bacterium | reverse complement strand
GGATATATAGGCCGGATTCACATCCTTGAGACCCAGGAGACTGACCCGGTTGTCCTCATGGAGCACTGCGTCCTTCATCACCTGCCGGATGGATTCCTCCTCTCCCCCGGATCCGGTCAGGAATATCCCCACCAGCAGCAGCGCCAGAATGACGCATACAACGGCGATAAATACCCATTTTTGTTTTTTGCTCAAATGTCTCCCTCCAAATTCTGCCCACGTCTACGCCGAAGCGGAAACGGTTTGTTAATTTAATGGTGTTTTCATCCACTGGTTTTTTTTCGTTTTTTCAGAGATTGCGGACATAAAAGAAATGCCCCTTTGCCGTCCGACATTTAGCAAAGTGACATTTAGTGTCTTTCTATCTCAATTTTCTTTTCAGTTCCAAGCAAGCAAATCAAATAATTAAATACCCCAAAGCATCTATATCGGGCAGCTAATACTAGTTTAGCACGATGTTATGAGATGTCAATAGCTTTTTTCATGCGCAGGCCCATTTTTGTTAACTATTCCGCACCGGGGAGGGCGGCGGGGCTTGTGCAATATGACAAATGCCTTCCTTAGAACCGTCTGCATATCCAAAACAGGAGCCGCTGCCAGGCAGCGGCTCCTTGCAATTCGTTTGATGTATATTTACGCGGCTGTGATGACGATGTCGCCCTCCCAGGTTCCGCCAGCGGTCACATCTACCGTCTCGCCGTCCACGGTGACGACACCGTTGAGCACGGCGCCTTCCTCCACAGTCAGGCCGGTGATGTTGGACTGCTCCACCACGGTCCAGGTGGTACCGGCTTCCAGGGTGACATAGGTACCCCAGATGGTGTCATAGCCGTCCACGTCCCGATAGTAGTTTGCGCCGGACTCGGCGTAATCCGCAAACTTCTCGTGCCAGGTGTCCACCGTGCCGGTGAAAATATCGCCGGTCAGGCTGGCAGAATCCTCAAACACGATGGTCAGGGTGCGCTGATAATCCTCGTGGTTGATATTGCCCACCAGGGCAGTAGTGCCGTCAACAATCACATCGATGCCAATGTTGTCGGCAATTTCCTCATCCGCGCCAATCCAGTTGCCGTTGGCATCCGCGTTCAGAGCGGTCTGGAGCAAAACGCCCGTCCAGGACTCCACCGTGGCGTTGGTCAGGTGGATGAATGCATTGTCGCTTCGAATCAAAATAGTTGCGCCCATAGTGTACTCGAGATAGGCCCAGGTAGCCTCATCGGTCTTCTCTATCCAGCTATCCTTGTATTCGCCGGTGGCATAATCTTCGGGAGCCAACTCCTCATAGGTGGCAATGGTGGAATCCTTTACATACAGGACGCCCTTGGCGTCGGAAATGCTGCCACCGCCGCCCATCAGGTCCGGAACGTGCATCATGATGGCATTGCGGAAGCCAGCCACGACAGAGCCAGTGGTCTCGGTGACGATATCGTCCTCATTGGCGTAGGCCAGGGGGTCGATAGCGGCCCGCTCGTCCAGATCCTCCGCCTCGCTCTCGGCGCGAATGACGTTGGTATCCACCGCCGCGTCGTCGGTACTCAGGATGTACAGCTCGCCGAAGTTCGCGATAATGGAGCCGTACTCGGCGGACTCATACACAGTGCCGTAGAGATAATCCCGGCAGCGGCTGTCGGAATAGGAGCAGTAGCCCCCCAGCAGGGTGCGGGCATAGCTGTTGTAGGCCACCATATCCAGGCCCATGCCCACGGCGGAGTCGGTAGCCATAGCTGCCCAGCCGTCCACGATGACAGCAGTGCCGTAATAATAGGTCTCGCTCTCGCCGATGGACAGGGAGCTGCGGATGGAGCCGCGCACCATCAGGCTGGTGCCGTGGGGCCAGTTGGCGTCCGCGATGGCGGTGCCGGTCTCGGAATCCAGGTAGCAGTCCCGAATGACCACCACGGTGTCGATGTAATCCTCATCGGAGGAGCCGGAATAGCGGTCGCTGTCGCTGCCAGCAGTAACAATGCCGGTGGTGCCGGTGGCATAAATGCCGTCCAGCTCCAGGTAGGCCCCGCCGCTGGCGGTGATCAGGGTGCCGGTGGTGGAGTCGATTTTGGAGTCGAAGGACTGGAAGCCCAGCAGCTCCTGGGCCCGCTCATTGATGTCCAGGTCGGCGGCATCATAGGTAGCCTCCTCCCCTCCCAGGACAAAGGACACGGCGCCCTCTGTTGTGTCATCTCCCACCACAGAGACAAAATCGGTCTCCGTGCTGGAAAAATCGAACTGAGAGATGCCGGCCGCGGTGATGTTCCCCTCCAGGGACACATCCTCCGCTTCCGT
The DNA here is from genome assembly GCA_021199595.1 of Oscillospiraceae bacterium. Classification (GTDB taxonomy): domain Bacteria; phylum Bacillota; class Clostridia; order Oscillospirales; family Oscillospiraceae; genus CAJOIG01. Next base: position 564 of record JAJQHT010000026.1, on the reverse strand, counting down.
TTCCTCCACGCCGTCGGCGGTGACCGCATAGGCGTACACGGCGGAGCTGCCGCTCATGCCGCCGGAGGCCTCTCCGCTGGCCTCGCTGCTCGCAAAGGCTGTGGCGGACAGACTCAGGCACAGCACCAGCGCAAGCACCAGAGACAGGATTCGTTTCTTCATAATTTTGCTTTCTCCTTTCCTCAATATACCGCAAAGCGGTTGAGATGATAATATTATAATTTATTAATCAAAATTTTTCAATAGGCAGCAAGAATCCGCGGCATATTTTTGAAAAAAGCCGAAAGCCCCGATTTTTTCAAGGGTTTTCGGCTGTAATTACTGGCACCCCAAATTGGATTCGAACCAACGGCCTTCCGCTTAGGAGTGAAAAAAAGTGATGTCAATTCTGGTTCAATCCTGGTTAAAAAACGTTGATGTTTCAAGGCTTTTTTCGAGTTCCGAGTTCATTCTGGAACACACAAAATCAATCTCAGCTAATTAAAATCAATCTTGATTCTTAGCTGAATATTAGCTGTGCTAAGAAAGTTGATTGATGCAGCAACGAACAAAATTCTTTCTTAG
>JAJQHT010000153.1 GCA_021199595.1 Oscillospiraceae bacterium | reverse complement strand
GGTTTCTTATCTTTGTTATATCCTGTTTGCTACGCTCCAAGCGTGACGGTTGAGCTGCTGCACGGAGGCGGGCTTTTTGCAGTCGCCTATCATGTAGAACTCTGGGGCGGTGCCGTAGAAGGCCAGAGCCTCCGCCTGACGGGGCACGCGGCCCGCGCACATGACCACGGAATCCGCCGGAATGGAGTGCTCCACGCCCTCCTTGTCCGTGTAGGACACGGAATCCGCGCCGATGGCGGCCACCTTTACGCCGGTGATGCCGTGGAAGTTCGGCTCCGCCTCCCAGGCCTCCTTGAACATGGAGTAGTAGTGGATGGCGGTGGAGTCGGCGGAGAGCTGATCCCGCATTTCCACCACGGTGGTGTGATGGCCCTTCTTCGCGATATAGAGGGCGGTCTCTACGCCCACCTCGCCGCCGCCGATGAGGACGACGCGCTCACCCAGCTTCTCAGGATGGGCGAAGGCCTCCAGGGCGTAGACCAGCTTGTCCTTGTCCGCGCCGGGGATGGGGAGGGTCAGCATTTCCGCGCCGTTTGCCACAACCACGGCGTCAAAGTTGGCCGCGGCAATCATCTCCGGGGTGGCCTTGGTGTTTACGTGGTAGGCAATGCCCTGCTTGTCCAGCTGGTAGATCAGCCAGTTCTTGTAGTCCCGCAGCGTCCACTTGAAGTCGGCGTAATCCGCGTGGACGATCTGGCCGCCCAGGATGGGAAGCGCTTCATACAGTACCGGGGTGTGGCCACGCTCCTTGAGGTACAGGGCGCAGCGCATACCGGCGGGGCCGCCGCCGATGATGGCTACCTTCTTGGAGCGTTCCGGGGCCTTTACGAGCTGGCCCAGCCGATGCTCCAGGCCCACCATGGGGTTCACGGAGCAGACGGACACGAAGGGGTCATGCTCGCCGCGGCCATGGCACTTGTTGCACCGCAGGCAGGGGACAATGTCGTCCGCCCGGCCCGCCTGGATCAGGTCGCCGTAGTTGGGGTTGGAGACGAAGGCGCGGGCGGCGCAGATAAGGTCTGCTTTGCCGTCTGCCAGGGCCTTCTCGCAGGTTTCGGGGTAGTGGAAGCCGCCGATGACCCCGATGACCAGGCCGGGGACGTGCTGCTTCATGTACTCGCCGTATTTCAGGAAAGGCGTCTCCTCCAGATTGAAGCTGGTGGGATGGGCCGCATCCACCTCGTCGGTGCGAAGCTGAACGATGTCTATGTATTTCTTCGCCTCGTTCAGGAAGGCGGCGCTGTCCTCAATGGAGTAGCCGTCCGGGCCGTCCACCGCGCTCCACTCGATTTCCAGCAGGAAGTTCTTCCCCACCTTCTGCCGCACCCGCTCCAGGCACATCAGGGGGAACCGCATACGGTTTTCCAGGCTGCCGCCGAACTTGTCTGTCCGGTGGTTGGTGATGGGGGAGAAGAACTGGGCGGGGATGTTGGCCCGATAGCACATATGGATGGACATCATATCGAAGCCCAGCATCTGCAAAATCCCGGCCTGCTCCGCGTAGGACTGGGCGATCTTTTCCAACTGCTCCTCGGTGTAGGACTCCACCGGGTCGTGGCCGGGGATCAGCTCAATGTCAAACTCCGCCGGAGGCGGGGCGTTGAGAGACCCGGCCTGGTCGAACTTGGACATATGGCCCTGCTCCCCCTTGGGAACCATCAGGGGATAGGCGGAGGGGGGGCCGACAAAAATCGCCATGCAGGCGATGGAGTCGTAGTAGTGGATGTTGTCCGCAAGCTGCAAAAGATAGTTCTGGCAATTTGTGTCGTACAGGTCAAAATCCGGGAAGTGGCCGAAATCCATGTCCATGGGAAGCTGCTTGCCGCGGGTGAAGTTGTTGATGCCCATGCAGGTGACGATACCGGCGCTGCGGGCCTTGTTGCAGTAGTGGGCGATTACGCTCTCCGCCGGGTACGGCTCCGGCCCCTGGAGAAAGTGGGGCAGGGAATTGGACGCCTCCAGCCGGTTTTTCAGGGTGAAGCCCCGAATTTGCAGCGGCTGTGTCAGATGGGGGTACTTGGGTGCGCTCATATCATCGTGTCCTCCTAAAAGCAATGAGTAGTGGGTAATTTATTTTATGACATTCACTCGTTCCCTATTATAACAGGAAATTCATAAAAAGAAAAGAGGCTATCCGCCGTTGACGGAAAATTGGCGGTTTGATATACTGCAGCTATGAATTGTTGGGGAGGAATTGTTCAATATGAAGCGCTTTTCAGCGGGGGAGATGCCCTATTTTGACGGCCACTGCGATACAATCAGCCGCTGCGCCAACCGGGGGGACAGCCTGCGGGCCAATGACGGGATGCTGGATTTACAGCGTCTGAGGGGTTTTCAAAAGACCGCTCAGGTCTTCGCCATCTTCGCGGACTGGGATAAATTCCCGCCAGGGACGCTGTTTTATGAATGCTGCCGCCAGCGGGAGGTGTTCGTCTCAGAGCTGGAAAAAAACCGGGATATAGCCCTTCCCTGCCGCACAGGGACGGAAATACGGGCCGCGAATGAGACGGGCAAGGTGGCCGCCCTGCTGTCCATCGAGGGGGGCGAGCTGCTCGGCTGCGACCCCGGACGGCTGGAAATTGCCGCTCAGTGGGGGGTCAGGCTTGTAAACATCACCTGGAACCACGCGAACTATCTTTCCGGCTCCCATCGGGATGAGGCGGCGCGGGGCCTTGGCCCTCTGGGGCGGGAGTTTGTCCGCCGGGCCAACGACCTGGGGATTTTGCTGGACGTGTCTCACCTGTCCGACCAGGGCTTCTGGGATTTGGAGCAGATGGCGGAGCAGCCCATCGTGGCCAGCCATTCCAACGCCCGTGCCGTCTGCCCCCACAGCCGGAACCTGACGGACGATATGTTCATCGTCATTCGGGACAG
>JAJQHT010000189.1 GCA_021199595.1 Oscillospiraceae bacterium | reverse complement strand
GTCCTGGCGTATCTTGCCTGGGACGACACCTGCACCATCAACGGTACTGTCACCGTGGACGGCGAGGAAGTCACTGAACCCGGCGAGTACGAGGGCGTTATCGTTGTGACACCGGCAGAGGCTTCCGGCGAAGCTGCAACCAGCTCCGAGGCGGATATGGTTGCCGCCACCGCCGAATATGAAATCACCGTGAACGGTGTCACCGCCGTGGCCTCTTATCAGGACACGGACGACGGCACCTCCGAGGTGAAGGGCTTTGTCATCACCTTTGACGGACAGGAGATAGAGGGTGTCATCAATATGGGCGTCTGGACTGCCTCCTCCGGCGATGAGGACGACCAGGCTGTATGCGAGGCGTTCCAGGAGGTCTATGAGGCTAACAACCTGATTGGCCCGGGAAAGTAATCTATCGGATTTAGTTTAATGTCCCTCACCAGGTGCTCTTTGTGCTTGGTGAGGGACTTTTTCGTCGTTGTTCAATAAGATTTCTATAACAAAATAAGTATTAGAGCAATAGATTATGTGTGCAAAAATGACAAAATTGTTATTTAAGCATAGAAACTGTAATCGTTGTCACTATCTTTCCCTACATGAACTATGGTATAATACTAAAGTAACCTTGTGAAATGTTTTTCGGAGCGTTTCACAAAATACTAAGGAGGAACGTAATGAAGAAACTAGTCAGCGTCATCCTGATCCTTGCGATGGTCATGATGATGGGCGTTTCGGTATTCGCCTCGGACGAGGCTTCTGGTGAAGCCTCCACAAGCGCGTCTTCCGAAGCAAGCAGTGCCGCAGAAGCTCCTGTTGTGGAGATAAGCGGCCCCACTACCGCCGAACAGAGCGGCTGGATGTATACCGAGGAGGACGGTGTTATCACCATCATCCAGGCGCCCCAGTCCGTGAAGTCGGAGATGGTCGTCCTTGTCCCGGGCTATATCGGCACGGAGACGGTGGACGCGCTGGGTGACGGCGGCGCCGTCATGTCCAACAACAAGCTGGAAGGCACCTATGTCCTGTTCCCTGAGGAGCTGGGCTACATTGCCGACAGCGCCATCCATGACTTCAACGACACGATTGCCTGGGTCATCCCTGCCACCGTGGAGGTCTCCGATTCTCCCTGGCTGAGCTGCTCCGGCTATGTCATCACGGAGGAAGGCTCCTCTGCCGCCGCTGCCGCGGAGTTCAACGGCAAGGAGACCGTTTCCATGGACGGCTGCACCGCTTTCGTGGTTGCCCCCGGCGAGAACGGCACCATCACCCCCGCCGGTACCTACTATGTGCCAGAGGACGCCTATGGCCTGTCCACTGAGCTGACGGTCAGCGCGGCGGAGGGCTATAAAATCGCCTCCATCACCGTGGACGGCGTGACCACCACGTTTGACGAGCTGACGCAGGAGTTCACCCTGGTCTATACCTTCAGCGCGGACTCCTCCGCCGTGGAGGCTGAGTTTGTGGCGCTTGGGGAGGACGAGGCTGAGACCCGTTCCTTCAGCACCGGTGATGAGTATTCCTATGTGGACATCGTGGACGGCGCTGTGGCCGAAGGCACCGAGCTACCCGAAGACCTGTATGAGGTGCAGAACCCCAACACCTCTGTGACCGACTATGTTCACGCCCTGGGCGTTTCCACCGGCGTGTATTACGTCTATGAGGACTCCCTGTATGAGGAGGTCTACTGCTCCCAGGCCAACGACGAGGTGGAGTACCTCACCAAGGCCGAGGTTATCAACGGCGTCTATGAGACTGAGGGTCTTGTGTACGGCGAGGATTACGACATCATCCGCCTGCACAACTACTATGCCAACATCACCAGCGGCCCCTCCAGCGGCGTTGTGATTATGTACTGCACCTACCTCTATAAGATGGTGGACGAGACCAGCGAGGACGGCTCCGTCCTGGACGGGGAGACCGTCTATTCCGCCGATAACGTAGACCACGCCTCCGTCTTCGTACAGGGGACAGGCTCCTACACCATCGACAACCTGACAGTATTCTGCTACACCAGCGGGCGCGGCCCCTCTGAGAGCGGCAACTTCTACGGCGTCGGCTCCCAGGTTCATGTGGACGGTGGCACCGAGGGCAAGATCACTGAAAGCGATATTCATTATGATACCGCCACCCTGGTTCTGAATCAGCCCCAGATCCTTGGCACCAACAACTCCATCTATGCCACCGGCAGCGGTCTCGCCATCATTAACGGCGGCGACATCTTCGCCTGCTCCTCCGGCGGCCACGGCCCCTATGTCTCCCAGGGGGGACAGATTGTCATTAACGTGGAGGGAACCAACCTCATCAACGAGGACGGCTCCATCAACATCACCGACCCCGAAGCCACCGAGATTCCTGACTACAGCTACGCTGCCATGACCCAGGATGAGGACGGCGACAATGTCCTGGACATCACCGAGCATCCCGACGACGTGACCGTTATCGTGTCCGGCCTGGACGCCGGTACCGCTCTGGCCACTGATAAGGGCGGCGGCACCATCGTTGCCAACCGGGTCGTGACCAAGTGCTATGGCCTGCGTTCCGCCGGCGTTTACACCATCGGTTATTCCGAGAGCTGGGTCTATGTGTTCAACTCCAACTGCACCTCCAACCTGGACGCCGCCCTTTGCTCCGCCTCCGCGGGCTATGGCTACGCGTTCAACTGCCGCCTCCAGGGCTGCATGGGCATTAAGGTTCGCGCCTCCGGCACCAGCGGCACCGAAGACGCCGGTATCTGGGTAGAGAACTGCCGCGTTTCCGCTTACTATGACGCGGAGGAAGAAGAGAACGCCTATCTGGTGGGCTCCCCCGACGAGTTCCTGGCTCTGATCGGCGAGGAGGCCGGTATCGAGCCGCAGGGCGAGGATGAGACCTATGCCGCTGGCG
>JAJQHT010000317.1 GCA_021199595.1 Oscillospiraceae bacterium | reverse complement strand
CTTTTTCAAGTCCGGCGATTACATCATCGGCAACGACAGACGCTATCGCAGCCGGAGTGTGGTGTGGAATATCTTCGACGAGGTCCTTGCGGACGGTGACGACCCCGCCGATTATGAGGCAAACGCCAGGGAAATGGCGAACGTACTCTTCAAAGACCGCGGTTCAACGACCCAGCCCTTTTTCGCAAATGCCGCACGGGATATTTTTGCCAATATGCTGATTTATTTCATCCGCAAAAGCAAAAGCGATCCGGCGGGGTGGGCTGATAAACGGAACAACTACGATTTTGTAACTTTGCTCCGGCACATCACCACCGATAAGCTCATCCAATGTTTTCGGGAATATTCCGATATGCACGGCCTGATCTCCTATATTGGCGATGGGACCAGCAACCAGGCGCTTGGCGTTTTTGGTGAATTGAGAACCATGCTCAGCGATTGCTTTCAAGGGATTTTCTGTCAAAGGGGAACGCCCTCCCGCACGTTTTCCATTCGGAAGGCAATCCGGCAAAAAGGCGGGCGCACCATTTTTATCCTATACGATATGTCTCTTGGCGAGACGCTGGTCCCGATTTACCGTCTGCTGGTGGATCTGGCGCTGAAAGAGGCCCTGAGTACCCATGCGAACGGACACACCCACATTTTTCTGGACGAATTGAAGCTGCTGCCCAAAATCACACACCTGGAGGACGCCCTGAACTTCGGGCGGAGCAAGCGCGTGTCTGTTGTCGCCGGACTGCAAAGCGTTGGCCAAATTTATTCAATTTACGGAGAGGAAGCCGGACAGGTGATCCTCGGCGGGTTTGGGTCTGTGATCGCGCTGAAAACAGCGGATTACAAGTCGCGGGAGTATATCTCTCAGTTGTTCGGCCCCAACCTGACTGCGTACAGATATTACAACGGCAGCAATTCCCCCATCGACAGGGAGCGCGACGGACATGCGGTGGAGCACTGGCACATCCAGAAGCTGGGACCCGGACAGGGGATCGTGGGGTTAGTCTCCCAGCCGGAGCCTTTTTTCTTCTTTTTCGAGAAAGATCCAACTTGAGTGCAGGACCTTTGTCCCAGCAGCCAAAGGTCCGCAAGGGAGGTCATTATGGCTCATATTAATCACACGAGGAACGTCGCTCAGGCAAGAACGCTGCGCATGAGCGAGGTGATTCCGGCCACTCCTTCTAATGATAGCTTTGGCGTTTTTTGTGGTTCCGCCTTTCAGCGCAATACCGTCGGCTTGCGTGAGATCGGCCGCTGCTGCGGCAGCAAAGGCGTTGTCCTTGTTCACAACGACAGAGCGTTTGAAGAGCGGTTGGGGTTGATTTACCAGCGGTTTCCGCAGCTCCGCGCCAACTTCCCCCGGTTTCAGATGTTTCTCGCCAATCCCGTGGGAAATGCCGATTTTTATTACGATCCTCTGTATGGTCTGCCCGCGAGTTCTGTTTTGGACGCCATCGCGCCGCCTGCACAGGACGTCGGGCTCCTGACCGACGCGCAGCGGAAGTTGAGAGCGGTCCTCTCAGACTATCTCTCGATTTTGAACAGCCAATTTCAACAGACCCCCGAGCGTTTTGGCGATTACCCCTATCATCTGGACGTGTTGCTGGCGCTGACCGAACTGCCTTTCGCTGAACTGGAGACCCGTGTGCTCCGATACCTTCCGCCTCAACTGCGGACAAGACTGAGCGCAAACCTCTCTGCGGACGGTGTACAGCAGCAGGCATTTTCTGCCGTGTTTGCCTTCTGCCAGGAATTGAGCAGATGCCTGTGGACGAGGAGAACCCTCGGCACGCAGAGCAGGCTCAGCATCATCCAGGCAGTAAAGGACAAAAACCTAATCAGCATATTTGTCCCCAACAGCCAAAAAGAAGTGTTGGACTACCTTTCCGTGGAACTGGAGGCGTTAAACAACGGCGGAGTGTCTTATCTCCTCGTCGCCGATGGAATCGACCTGAACAACAGCGAAAGGTTCAAAAACCTGTTCCTTGCGCCCCACAATCAGCTGCCCTACGCGACGGGTATCCTGGCGGAGGACACGTCAACCGTCGTTGAATCCTCCAGCGCGGCACAAAGCCTGGCCCCCCTGTTCAGCCAAACGCAGACGATAGTTGTGTTCCAGTGTTCCAGCACAATGGCTGCGGACCCGTTTTCGACGAGCATCGGGACCTATTACCGACAGGTCACGGAAGCGCATACGGGTACGCACCGGGAGTTCTTCCACATCCTTCCCTCCGGCGTTGACCACGGAGGTGCGCAGCGTGAGGTGCAGCAGCTGCGGGTCAATCCAGAGGAGCTCACCGCGCTTGGTACAACAGGGTGTCTGCTGTGTGGGAAAAATTATGAAACTCCCATTCTCGTGGACGATTTCATCTTAGAATAAGAGGTGTCGATATGGCGTTTTACTGTGAGGAATGTCGCCTTCTTTTCCCCAGCAAGAAGGTAAGCTGCCCTTTTTGCGGTGGTCGAATCTACTTCGACGAACGCCCCGACGCAGAGTTTCTCCGCAGCGGCTACAGGATGGCGCCCGCACGAAAAGGGAGCGGGGCGACATCACAAACGCCCCCCGCAGGGCAGGTCTCTGATCCATACGAAAGAATACGGCAGGCTTACCAGGCGGAACATTCCAAAGAGGACCCACGGGAGCGACCCTATGGCAGTCCTGCCCAAGAGCCTGTCTCAGAGCAGCCTCCCGCGCCTGAGCAGGACGACGCTTTCTTTTCCTGGACCCCAAAGCCGGTTTCGCCGCCCGTTGTGGAACCGATCACGGCTCCTCCACCCCCCATTCCCGATCCGCCCCAACCCCAGCCGTCAAATTGGCCATTGAGACGAATTCAGCTGTTCAACCGCCTCGCCGCTATTCCCGGCTTCTTCGCCCGGCATTGGCGCGGCCTTTTTGCCTTGCTG
>JAJQHT010000249.1 GCA_021199595.1 Oscillospiraceae bacterium | reverse complement strand
CCCTTGCAGGCAGTGGTGCTGCCCATCGCCGCCCACAAGCCCGGCGTCACGGAGGCGGCGGAGGCGCTGGTGGAGCGGCTACAAAAGGCCGGCATCCGCGCCAAGGGCGATTTTTCCGACAACAGCCCCGGCTGGAAGTTCGCGCAGTATGAGATGAAGGGCGTTCCCCTGCGGATTGAGATTGGCCCCAAGGATTTGGAAAAGGGCCAGTTCGTCGCCGCCCGCCGGGACACGGGAGAGAAGACCTTCCTGCCCCTGGAGAGCCTGGAGACCGCCGTCCCCGCCCTGCTCGATGAGATTCATGAATCCATGTTCCAAAAGGCCAAGGAGAATCTTGACAGCCACACCTATCCCGCCGCCACGCTGGACGAGGTGCGGGAGAAGGCCCAGGACGGCTTTGTGAAAACCATGTGGTGCGGCGACCGCGCCTGCGAGGAGAAAATGAAGGCCGAGGCCGGCGTTTCCAGCCGCTGCATCCCCTTCCAGCAGGAAAACCTGGGCGACACCTGCCCCTGCTGCGGCAAGCCCGCGAAGACCATGGTCATCTGGGGCATCGCGTACTGAGCGCCTGAATTATATTTCCACCACGTCCCCGGTGCGGATGCGCTGCACTGCTTCGGGGGCGGTTTCTTTTAGGATTGCGAAGGCGGGGCCGCCGGTGCAGTGGCCGGTCAGTATCTTCTGCACGCCAAGCTCTTCGGTGAGGCGGCGGGCCAGGGCGCGGACGGCCTCCGGCTCCGGGCCGAGGGTGGTGACGCCGCCTGGCCCCATGAGGTGCAGGCCGCCTATGAGGGCGTATACCCGCTGGCCGGGGAAGCGGGCCAGAATATCGCGAACAATGTTGTCCCCGCCCGCGTGGCAGCAGCTGTTCATGACCACGAGGCCCCGCGCCGTTTCCGCGACGAGGGACTGCTCATGCGGGACGCTGTCGGGAATCAGCCAGAGGCCGCGGAGAAACTGCCGCGCCTCGTCGGACAGCTCGAACCGCCCGGCATATTTGCCGTGCAGCGCCTCATTCAGCCCGATATAGCGCCCGTCAGGGCCAATCTGCGGCGACATCACCTCCGGGCGGGCATAGATGCGGATGGCCGGATTTTGTTCCAGTAGCGCGGGCAGGCCGTCGGCGTGGTCATAGTGCCCGTGGGAGAGCGCGGCGGCGTCCAGCGTCTTCAAATCGCAGCCCAGCCGGGCCGCGTTTTCCGCGAACCGCCCGGACTGTCCCCCGTCGAGCAGCACCGTGCCGCTCTCATGCCGGATATACAGGCTCAGCCCATGCTCCGCATACAGGCCCTCCGGCCCGTCGTTTTCCATCAAAACCGTGATGCGCATTGTGTTGTGTCCTTTCCGATAATTCAAAAGGGGGAAGTATCAGGCGATACTTCCCCCATGGTTATACTTGCATCAATACTGGGCCGCGAACTCCTCATAGGTCATGGGGTTGCCGGTTTCCAGCATATCGCCCCAGAGCATTTCCGCGGGGAAGGTGTAGTAGTCGCCGGCCTCGATGAGGGGCATGAACTCATTTTCCACAACATCCTCGGTCATGGTCTCGTTCACAGCGTCCTCCGCCTGAAGCCACTCGTGGAGATATTCCACATAGGCCTCCTCCACGCTGAGCGTATCGGCAGCGGCCTCAGCGGTTGCGCCGGTCTCGGCGTCAGCGGGAGAGACAACGATCTCGCCCTCGTAGGTTCCGGCGGCGATCTCGGTCTCCACGCCGTCCACGGTCATAGTGCCGCTGACCACAGAGGTCTCGTCAATGACCAGCTTGGTCAGATAGCTTGTCTCGGTCACATTCCAGACAGAGCCGGTCAGGGTCAGCTCCAGGCCATGCTCCCCGTCGGTGTAGAAGCCCAGCTCCGTGGAGGCGGCATACTGGAACTCGTTCTCCCCGCCGGAGATGGTGGTCAGGATGTTGCTGTCCCAGGTGTCCTGGCCCAGGGAGACAGCGCCGGTAATCTCAGAGTCGGTGACATAAACCTCCAGGCTCCGGGAGGGCCGCTCCTTCGTCACTTCGCTGCCCATCATGGTGGTGGTGACGGAAAGCACGTCCGCGCAGGTGTTCAGGAAATCCCCCTCCAGCACGGAGTCGGCAACATTCACCACAACCGCCTGCTGCTGGTCGTCGGAGCCGGAGCCGGCGTCCGCGTTGTGCTGCACCTTCACGATGGCGGTGACGTTGGTCTGGTTGTACAGCCCCCGGTCATAGGTCTCGTAGTCGAAAATCTCGTCGTCCACGTCCACGCCGTAGCTGGCCGCCAGCTCCGGGTCAAATTCCGCCGTGCCGTCGAATGCGAAGGTGGAGTTTTCAATGTTCACGGTCATCATGGAGTCCTTGATGAGGAACGCCACGCCGTTTACATGGAACTCGGAATTGACGGCGTTGATGGTGCCGCCGCCGCCGGCGTGAACCATGACGGCGTTGGCCCCGGCGTTCACATAGGTGCCGTCAAAGGTGGCCTCGCCGGTGCCGGTCATGATAACGGCGGTGTCCGCCACGTCCAGGGCGCTGTCATAGAAGCGGTCGAGAGCGCCGCCGTCGGCATATGCGCCGTAGCCGGAATACAGGGTGGCTACATAGGTGTTATAGGTGGTCAGCTCCACATGGCCGCCGTCCACATTGGTACCGGCGTCATAGGACGATCCGATGGAGTCGGTGGACAGCGCGCCCCAGTCATAGGCCACGACAACGGAATTTGTCCAGGTGGTCGCGGTGCCGCCCAGGGCGTTGGTGGCCCGGCAGTCGCCGATAAGGCCGAGCATCCAGGGAACCTCCATGTTGTTCAGGTCGCTGGTGCCCTCCGGCAGATCCCCGGAATAGGTGTAGACCTGCACGTTATCCAGATTCACCACGTTGTCCCCGCCGGTGAACACCGCCGTGCGGGTGGCCCCGTAGGTG
>JAJQHT010000201.1 GCA_021199595.1 Oscillospiraceae bacterium | reverse complement strand
CTCCGGCAGGGCCAGCGGCTCCACGCTGGTCGGGATGGCGTAGGCGGCGCTCTCCTCCGTGGAGACCGACGCCGTCACCGTCGCCACCGCCGCTGTGGCCACAGGCTCCGCCGTGGCGGGGGGCGCGGTCACCTCGCTGGCTTCCTCCCGGCTCTGACCGACGCAGGCGCACAGACCGAGCAGTGTCAGCGCCGCCAATATGAACATGGTAAGTCGCTTCATCTCTCCATCCTCACCCTCGCCTTTTATGTCAATCTTTTTATGTAAATGATTATAATCGACTTTTGGGGACAAAGTAAATAGATATAGCCAATTTGTAATCAACTTGTAATATTATTAGCATTTTTTTAACTTTTTATTCTGCCTCCCTGGTACTTGACATACGGGTTTAAAAGTGGTAAATTAGCACTCAAAGAAACAGAGTGCTAAAACCTCATCCTCCCCGGTGGACGAGGCGGCACCCGGAAAGGGGCTTTATCTTAATTATGGCAAAAAAACAATTCAAGGCTGAATCCAAGCGTCTGCTGGATCTGATGATTAACTCCATCTACACCCACAAGGAGATTTTCCTCCGGGAAATCATCTCCAACGCCTCCGACGCCATCGACAAGCTGTGCTACCGCTCTCTGACGGACGAGTCCGTGGGTCTGAGCCGGGAGGACTTCCTCATCCGCATCGACGCGGACAAGGAGGGCCGAACCCTGACCGTCTCCGACAACGGCATCGGCATGACGAAGGAGGAGCTGGAGAACAACCTGGGCGTTATCGCCTCCAGCGGCACCCGCCAGTTTCGGGACACCCTGGCAGAGAGCGAGGAGGCCGCGGACATGGACGTCATCGGCCAGTTCGGCGTGGGCTTCTACTCCGCGTTCATGGTGGCCGACCAGGTAACGGTTATCACCAAAGCCTTCGGCGAGGAGCAGGCCTATCGCTGGGAGTCCTCCGGTGCGGACGGCTACACCATCACGGAATGCGACAAGGACGCCGTTGGCACGGACGTTATCATGCACATCAAGGAGGACACTGACCAGGAGGAATACGGCACCTATCTCGAAAGCTGGGAGCTGAAGGAGCTTGTAAAGAAGTATTCCGACTATGTCCGCTGGCCCATTCACATGATGGTGGAGCGCCGGGAATGGGATGACAAAGGCGGCGAGGACGGCAAGGGCGAGTATAAGACCATCGTGGAGGATCAGGTGGTAAACACCATGGTTCCCATCTGGCAGCGCCCGAAGAGCGAGGTGTCCGACGACGACTGCAAGGCTTATTATAAAGAGCATTTCCATGACGCCGCCGACCCGGTCGCCGTCATTCGGGTCAACGCCGAAGGCCTTACAAGCTACAAGGCCATGCTGTTCATTCCCGCCCAGGCCCCCTATGATTATTATACGCGGGACTATCAGCCGGGATTACAGCTGTATTCCTCCGGCGTGATGATTATGGACAAGTGCGCCGACCTGGTGCCGGAGCATTTCCGCTTCGTCCGGGGCGTGGTGGACTCCCCCGACCTGAGTCTGAACATCTCCCGCGAGCTTTTGCAGCACGACCGGCAGCTGAAAATCATCGCCGGGAACCTGGAAAAGAAGATTCTCGCCGAGCTGAAACGCCTGATGGACGAGGACAGAGAGCATTACCTGACCTTCTATAAAGCCTTTGCCCCTCAGCTGAAATACGGTGTAGTCGGCGACTACGGGATGCACAAGGAGCAGCTCCAGGATTTGCTGATGTTCTACAGCGCCAGCCAGGACAAGCTCGTGAGCCTGAAGGAATACGTAGACGCCATGCCGGAGGGCCAGACAAAAATCTATTACGCCTGCGCGGAGACGGCCAAGCGCGCCGCCGCCCTGCCTCAGGCGGAGACGGTCAAGGCCGCCGGCTATGATATGCTGTGCCTCACGGACAACGTGGACGAGTTCGTCATGCAGATGCTGGGAACCTACAGCGAGAAGAGCTTCTGCAACGTCACCTCCGACGACCTGGGTCTGGAATCCGAGGAGGAGAAGAAGGAGACCGAGGAAAAGAGCGAGCAATACAAGGAGCTGCTGGACTTCGTCAAGGAGAGCCTGGGCGGAACGGTGGAGACCGTCCGTCTCAGCCACAAGCTGAAGTCCCAGCCCGTGTTCCTGACCACCGAGGGCGAGGTAACGCTGGAGATGGAAAAATATTTCCAGAATCTCCCCGGCGTCCCGGAGGGCGAGAACGTAAAGGCCCACCGCGTCCTGGAGCTGAACGCCAACCACGCCGCCTTCGCCGCTCTGGAAAAGGCCTGGCAGGAGGACAAGACCAAGGCCGCTCACCTGTCCATGGTTCTGCTGGCCCAGGCCCAGCTGATTGCCGGTATTCCGCTGGATGACCCGGCAGCTTACACTGAACTTGTGTGCGAGCTGTTTTAAGAAAGTTTTAAACACCGACGCTTCCCGCTTTAGGAAGCGCCGGTGTTTTTTGTCCATTCAGCATCATTCTGTCCCAGTTCCCAAATCGCTTGCGCGTTGACAAAGGCATTCCGCTCATGTAAAATGTCGTATAGACACGAACGAGAGGGGCATACCTTATTTTATGAAGAAAGAAAAGTGGTTCCTGCTGGGAAGCGGCATCGTCATCGGCCTTATCGCGGTGGCGCTCACGCTGTTTGGAAACCCGGCCAACATGGGCTTTTGCATCGCCTGCTTCATCCGGGACTCCGCGGGAGCCTTGGGGCTGCATTCCTCCGCCAATGTGCAGTATCTCCGGCCTGAAATTATCGGCCTCGTGCTGGGCAGCCTTATCATGGCCCTGTTCTTTAAGGAATTCCGCCCCAGAGGCGGCTCCAGCCCTTTTATCCGGCTGGTGATTGGCTTTTTCACCGTCGTGGGCGCGCTGGTGTTTCTGGGCTGCCCCTTCCGCATGGTTATCCGCCTGGCC
>JAJQHT010000062.1 GCA_021199595.1 Oscillospiraceae bacterium | reverse complement strand
GAGATACTCAACTACAACGGCAGCGGCATGTCCGTCATGGAGATGAGCCACCGCAGCGCCTTTTTCCAGGCGATTTTCGACGCCACCAAGGCCAAGCTGAAGGCGGCCCTGGCGGTGCCGGACACTCATGAAATTCTGTTTCTCCAGGGCGGGGCGTCTCTGCAATTCTCCATGGTTCCTCTGAATTTGCTGGAGGACGGCACGGCGGACTATGCCGTCACCGGCAACTTCGCGAACATCGCCATGAAGGAGGCCAAAAAATACGGCAATATCCACGTGGCTGCCTCCTCCCAGGAGGACAATTTCTCCTATATTCCCCGGCAGGAGCAGCTTGATCTGACGCCGGGCGCGAAATATTTCTATTACTGCGCCAACAACACCATCTATGGCACCGCCTGGGACTATATCCCTCAGACGGAGGCCCCCCTGGTGTGCGATATGAGTTCGGAGATCCTGTCCCGTCCGGTGGATGTGTCCAAATATGGCCTTATCCTTGCCGGGGCGCAGAAGAACATGGCGCCCGCCGGCGTCACCGTGGTCATCATGGACAAGACTCTCGCCGGGCATGAAATGCCCATCACCCCCCTGATGCTCAGTTATAAGACCATGATTGACAAGGACAGTATGTACAACACGCCCCCCTGTTGGTGCATTTATATGCTGGGCCTGACGCTGGACTGGCTGGAAAAGCAGGGCGGCGTGGCCGGGATGGAGGCCATCAAGCACGAAAAGGCCCAGATGATTTATGACATCATTGACAACAGCAAGCTTTACAAGCCCTGCGCCCGCGTGGATTCCCGCAGCGATATGAACATCACCTTCCGCACCGGGGACGCCGATTTGGACGCGCAGTTCGCGAAAGAAGGCCAGGCTCGCGGCCTGATGAACCTGAAGGGCCACCGCAGCGTGGGCGGCATCCGCGCCTCCCTGTATAACGCGCAGCCCATGGAGGGCGTGAAGGCATTGGCAGACTATATGAAAGAATTTGAGGTGAAGCATCATGTATGAAATCAAAACCATGAACAACATCGCCCGCCAGGGGCTGAACATCCTGGCGGCCAAGGGCTTCCTTGTGAATAACGAGTCCGCAGATCCCGCGGGTCTGCTCCTCCGCTCCGCGAAGATTCACGACATGGAGTTTAATAAAAACCTTGTCGCCATCGCCCGCGCCGGTGTGGGAACGGACAATGTCCCTACCGAGCGCTGCACGGAGGAGGGCATCGCCGTCTTCAACACCGCCGGTGCGAACGCCCAGGCTGTTGTGGAGCTTGCCATCTGCTCGCTGGTGCTGGCCTCCCGCGATTTGGTGGAGGGCGTCATCTGGGCCAAGGGCCTTGCCGGCCACCCGGACGTTACTGCCGAGGTGGAGGCCGGAAAGAAGGCCTTCGTCGGCCCGGAGATCATGGGAAAGACCCTGGGCGTCATTGGCCTCGGTGCCATCGGCGCACAGATCGCGAACACCGCCTCGAATCTCGGCATGACCGTTTGGGGCTATGACCCCTATCTGTCTGTAGAGGCGGCATGGCGGCTTTCCAGCGACGTGAAGCACGCGGAGGATTTGGCCACGATTTACCGGGAGAGCGACTATGTGCTGATTCAGGTGCATCACAATGAATCTACCCATCATATGCTGGACGCCAAGGCGTTTTCCCAGATGAAGGACGGCGTGCGCGTCATTAACCTCGCCCGCGGTGGCCTGGTGGACAGCGACGCGATTCTTGCGGCCTTGGCCTCCGGCAAGGTGGCCCGCTATGTCACAGACTTCCCGGACGACAAGGTCATCGGCGCAAAGGGCGTCGTGGCCTTCCCGCACCTGGGTGCCTCCACCCCGGAGAGCGAGGACAAATGCGCCGTCATGGCCGCACAGGAGCTGGCAGATTATCTCCTGGACGGCAACGTCCACAACTCCGTGAACCTGCCGGAGCTGAAGCTGGAACGCGCCGGGGCCTGCCGCGTCTGCATCATCCACGACAACATCCCCCGTATGCTGAACAGCTTCCTCGACCTTATCGGCGCGGAGAACATCAACGTCGAGCATATGCAGAACAAGGCCAAAGGCTCTGTTGCCTACACCGTCATTGACCTCGGCAGCAACATCAGCGAGGATTTAGCCCTCAAGCTGGCCGCCGTCCCCAACGTAAAACGCCTGCGCGTCCTCTGAGACGGATATAAAAATCACTTTATATTGACGGGACGCACATCAGTTTCTCGGTCAACAAGATGCATAAAAAGCCCTATGCCGGATATTTCATGGCATGGGGCTTTTATTGTGGGGATTGAAAGAAAATTTATATAATTCGTTCAAATCCTATTGCAATTTAATTGAATGAATAGTATAATGAAGCCGTTCATGAATGAAAATAGGGAAATTCCGTTCGCATGAGCGAACGGTCATGCTTTTGGTGTACGATTGCGCCGGCCCCGCCGCCTGTGCAGGCAAAGATAAAAGCGGCTGCGGCTTATAGAGATAATCAAGGGAGAGCGTATATGACAAACAATCAGACAGGAAGAGACGTAGTAGAGATAGATTTGCTGGAGCTGGCGCAGGTGCTGCTCCGGCGGATAGGAATCATCATACTCTGCACCGTCCTGGCCGGGGGAATAGCCTTTGGCTATACATATAATTTTGTGGAGCCAATGTATACGGCGTCGGCGATGATGTATGTGAATAACTCGGACATCAGCGTCGGCAGCACCTCCATCAGCCTGTCGTCCACGGATGTTACCGTGGGGCAGAACCTCGTAAGCACCTATGCCGTGATTGCGAAGAGCCGGACGGTGCTGGAGGATGTCATTGAAACAGAAGATTTGGAATATAGCTACGGAACGATGTATAATATGATAACAATAAGCTCGTTGGATGATACAGCCATCTTTCAAATAAGCGTCACAAGCACCAGTG
>JAJQHT010000054.1 GCA_021199595.1 Oscillospiraceae bacterium | reverse complement strand
CGTCCAGATGGGCGGCCAGGTCGATGGCCCCGGACTGGAGGCTCATGACCATGGTCTGGCTGTCCTCGATGACCTGGAAGGTGACTTTGTCCAGATAGGGTTCTTCTCCCCAGTAGTCCTCAAACTTTTCGATAACTACGTTTTCCTGCACGGTGCGGGAGACGAATTTGAACGGCCCTGTGCCGATCAGCTCCTCGCCGGGGTCGTTCCCCTCCGGGATGATAGCGGCGGTCATATAGGCCAGAAATTCCGTGTCCGGGGCGGACAGGGTGACGACGATGGTGCTGTCGTCCGTGGCTTCCACGCTGGCGATGCCGGACAGGGTGCTCATCAGAGGCTCCCCGGTGTCCAGGCCCGCAGCCCTGGTCAGCGAATATACGACATCCCCGACCGTTACCGTTTCTCCGTTGTGGAACTTGACGCCCTCACGCAGGGTGAAGGTGTATACGTCAGCGGTTTCGTTCACGGTGTAGCTTTCGGCGACGGCGGGGATGAGATTACCCTCAGTGTCAGGCTTTACAAGCCCTTCAAAGATATTAAAGAGGACCTCTCTTGTTCCTGCCAGCGACGAAGAAACGTGCGGGTCAAGACTGCTGTCCAGTTCTGCGGCGATGCCTACGGTGATCTCTCCTCCGTAGACGGGCTCGCCGGTGGAGCCGGTGGTTTCCTCGGCTGCCTCCGTCTCCGCCGCTGCGGCGGTTTCGGTTTCAGCCGTCTCTGACGTTGCGTTTCCCTGGGCTGACTCGCCGCCTCCGCATCCGCAGAGTGCCGCTGTCATAAGGGCCGCCAGAATAAGGGCGAGAATACGACTTTTCATGATGATAGTATTTCTCCTTTTGGCTCCAATATGAAATTTTCTCTTGGCCCCCAGAGGATAGCACAAAAAAACTGGTTCGTCAAGGATAATCTGCGCCCGGAAAGCTGCCGCGCGGACAAGGCCAAATAATGATGGCAATGGATGGGAAACTATGCTATAATAGCTTTCGCCGGAGGCCGGAAAGAAATTTATCCGTACAACGAACAGGAGGACGCCGATGCTGAGGTTTTATTTTGCGCTTTGGGCCGCGAAGCTGGTTGCATGGTTCTTTAAGCTGAGAGGGGACGAGAGGGACGACTGGCCGGGGCTTTTGGCGATAAAGCTGTGTCCTGACTTTTTGGCGAGGATTGGAAAGCCGCCGCTTGTCATCACCGTTACCGGGACGAACGGCAAGGGCACCACCGCCGCGCTTATCAGCAACAAGCTGACTGCCGAGGGCCGAAAGGTCTCCTTTAACGACTGGGGCGCGAACATTTACGCGGGCTTTGCCATCAATCTCATGCGGTGCGTGAACATATTCAACCGGCCTGTGTACGACGTCTCCATCCTGGAGGCGGACGAGCGGACGCTGGATATTTCCATGGGCCAGATAAAGCCCGATTATATCCTTGTGACAAACCTCTCCAAGGACAGCCTACGAAGAAACGGTCATCCCGAATTTATTTTCGATATTATAGACAGGACGTTCTCCCTCCTGGGGGACAGGACGACCGCCATCCTAAACGCGAACGACCCCATCAGCTCCCAGCTGGCGAAAAATTCCCGGCGGGTGTTTTTCGGTATTGCCGACATCCACGCGAATCCACGCGAAAACATCGTGAAGGATATTGCGGTCTGCCCGTACTGCGGCGGGACAATCGGCTATCACTACCGGCTGTACCGGCATTTCGGGGACTTTTACTGCCCCTCCTGCGATTTCAAAACGCCTGAGGCAAAATATTACGCCGTCTCCGCCGATGTGGAGAAACGGACGATGACGGTGCTTGAGGACGGGCAGGAGCAGGCTTATCCGCTGATCTCCGGCGCGGTATACAACATCAGCAACGTCCTGGCCTGCGTGGCCGTGCTGCGAGAGCTGAACATCAGCCGGGAGGAAATTTCCCGCTTTTTGGAGACGCAGCAGGTGACGCAGTTTCGGGAGACCTGCAAGGAATATGACGGCGTGAAATACTATACCTACGGCACCAAGAGCCAGAATGTGAGTGCCGCGTCCACGGTGTTTGAGTATATGGCAAAGGAGCCGTCCGTAAAGGATGTCGTGCTGCTGCTGGACGAATTGCAGGACAGGCACCACCCGACAGAAACGCTGACCTGGCTTTATGAGACGGATTATGAGTTTCTCAACGCCCCTCAAATCAAGAAAATCATCGTCGGAGGACATATGTACCTCAACCACAAGCTCCGGCTGCTCCTGGCCGGGATTCCCGAGGAAAAAATCGTCTGCGTGGAGGATGAGGCGGAAATCCCGAACTATGTGGACAGCGAGGGCATCGAAACGGTCTATGTTCTTTTTGAGATAGACTTCCTGACAAAGGCGAGAAATATGCGGGACGCCATTATGGAGAAACAAAGGGAGCGGAAGGAATCATGAAAAAGGTCGAATTGCTTTTCCCTGAGCTGTGCAACATATACGGCGAGAGCTACAGCGTGACCTATCTGAAGCGGTGCAGTCCGGAGAATATCCAGGTCATCGAAACGAATCACAAGGACACGCCGGCCTTTGTGTCCGGGGATGTGGACATGGTCTATCTCGGCTGCCTGACGGAGCGAAAGCAGGAGATTGTCCTCTCCATCCTGAAAAACTATAAGACGCGCATCCAGGAGCTTATCGAAAAGGGCGTCATCTTCCTTATCACGGGAAACGCGGTGGAGCTGTTTGGTCGGGAGATACGAGACGGGGAGAAAACCATAGAGGGTCTGGGCCTGTTCGATTTTTACGCCGTGCGCTATATGAACAGAGACCGGCATAACTCCCAGTTTATCGGGAAATACGGCGATTTGATCCTCCTGGGCCACAGAAGCCAGTTCTCCTTTTCCTATGGATCGTTTGAAAACAACTTTATCGACATCGAAAAAGGGATAGGC
>JAJQHT010000055.1 GCA_021199595.1 Oscillospiraceae bacterium | reverse complement strand
GTTTACAGGCTGTTTGCCCCGAACGCATCGCAAAAGCGGTCTTATTTTTTAAAGTTTGCGAAAAAAATCATGAAATTTAATATTTTTGAAACAATCTTACACTTTCTTTTGTAACATCCTGCCGGTAAAATAATAATTGCAAGAGTCAGTTTCATCTTTTTCATTTTGTCCTCAATCCATAACAAAAGGCCGCCGGAACAAGGTCGCAAGCGTTCCGACGGTTTTTTGTTGTTTTGGGCTATCCTGCCATACGAAGCAGCACAAAGGAGGCGGCAAGTATGCACATTCCATCCGCAGCCACGTCTGAGATGGAGATTTTAGGCTTCCGGGAGGCGCTGGAGCGCTCCGGGCGCTCTGGAGCGTATGACCCGGAGCGCTGGCTTTACGTCCCGGATTTTTACACGGAATACCGTTACATACTGGGCACACGGGGAAAAAATCCCCTCATTTGCATAGGGATAAACCCGTCCACTGCCGCGCCGGACGATTTGGACAACACCCTGAAATCCGTGGAGCGCATAGCCCTGGGCTGCGGCTTTGACAGCTTCACCATGTTCAACGTCTACGCCCAGCGGGCCACCGACCCGGACGATATGGAGCAGGAGCTGAACCCGCTCCTGCATCGGGAGAACATGGAGGCCTTTGAATATGTCCTTCAGCAGACCGAGGGCTTTCCCTCCGTATGGGCCGCCTGGGGCAACATCATTGAAAAGCGGGCCTATCTGAAAACCTGTGTCCAGGACATGATTTGCATTGGCGAGCGCTACAACGCCGCGTGGTACACCGCCGGGAAGCGCTCCAAGCGCGGCCACCCCCACCACCCTCTCTATCTGCGGAAGGACAGTCCGCTCGACCCCTTCGATGTGCGGGAATACTGTCAAAGCTGTTTATAATCCCCGTGTTCATAGCTTGTTTATCTGCGGTTTATATTTTCAGGCTATGATGCGTATGTAAACAAACAACTGACATTACGGGGGTGAAGGTATGTTCCACATTCTTGTTGTGGACGACGACCTGAACACACGCCGGCTGATGAAGGCCGTGCTGGAGGAGAACAAATACGAGGTCTATACGGCAGAGGACGGGGCAAAGGCCCTGGAGGTCATGGAGGAAAATCATATTGACCTGGTGGTGCTGGATGTGATGATGCCGAACATGGACGGGTACGAATTTACCCGCCTCATCCGGGAAAACCAGGACACCCTGCCCATTCTGATGGTGTCCGCAAAGCAGCTCCCCGCCGACCGAAAGCAGGGCTTTCTGGCCGGGACGGACGATTATATGACAAAGCCCGTGGACGAGGAGGAGATGCTCCTTCGCATCAAGGCCCTTTTGCGCCGGGCAAAAATCGCGAGCGAGCGGCGTATTCAAATTGGGGATGTCACACTGGACTACGACACCATGAGCGTCACCCGCGGAACAGAGACCCAGGTGCTGCCCCAGAAGGAATTTTTGCTGCTGTTTAAGCTGCTGTCCTATCCGGGCAAGATATTCACCCGTATACAGCTCATGGACGAGATATGGGGTCCGGACAGCGACACCGGCTGGGAGACCGTGACCGTACACATTGGGCGGCTACGCCGCCGGTTTGAGGGCTGGGAGGAATTTGAAATTGAGTCCGTGCGGGGGCTTGGCTACAGGGCGGTGAAGAAAGTATGAAAAAGCACCGGCGTCGCTGGAAAAATCGGCGGCAGGAGCAGCGTGGCACGCTGACGGCGCTTTTTTCCGCAATCATTTTTCTTATTCTGACAGTCACCATTCTCCTTGTGGGCATGGCGGTTGCCATTTTGGTTCATACCGGGACGCTGCATTTGACCTTTCACACGGGGCTTCCCGCTGTGCTTTTCGTCGCGGGACTGGCCGGAGGCAGTATTTTGATGGGAACCATCGTCGGCTCCTTCATAGACCGTGCCCCCCTGCGGGCGCTGAACAAGACCATTGACGGAATAAACAAACTCGCCAGAGGCAATTATGAAACCAGGCTTCAGGTGTCCGAGCTGCCCGCTCTGGGAGAGCTGGCCGAGAGCTTCAACACCCTGGCCGCAGAGCTGCAAAACACAGAAATGCTGCGCTCTGACTTTGTGAACAACTTCTCCCACGAGTTCAAAACTCCCATCGTCTCCATCCAGGGCTTCGCAAAGCTGCTGCAAAAGGGAAATCTGACCCCGGAGCAGCAGCGGGAATATCTGGACATCATTGTGGCAGAATCGGGAAGGCTGGCGGATATGGCCACCAATGTGCTGAGTCTGACCAGGGTGGAAAACCAGGAAATACTGACAGACGTCACGGCCTTCAATCTCTCCGAACAGCTCCGAAACTGCGTGCTGCTGCTGGAAAAAAAGTGGACGGCCAAAAATCTGGATGTGATGATAGACCTGGAGGTATACACCATCCGGGCCAGCGAAGCCCTGCGCAAGGAGGTCTGGATAAACCTGCTGGATAACGCCATCAAATTTTCCCCCCAGAATGGGGAGATTGCGGTGCAGATTCAGCCAGACGGCGAGAAGCTGACCGTCTCTGTCACAAACTATGGGCCGGATATTCCCCTGGAGGATCAGAATCGGATATTCAACAAATTTTACCAGGGGGATACCTCCCACTCTGGGGAGGGCACCGGCGTGGGTCTCGCGGTGGCCAAGCGCGTCACCGACCTGCATCAGGGCCGCATCGAAGTGTCCAGCGGCGGCGGCAAAACTGTTTTTTCCGTCACCCTGCCCAAAAGCGTATAATAGGTGACCATTGCGCTAATCGCCTGACTGTGGTACAATACATAAAATAATTTATTATTTTTATGCTATACAAAGACGGAGGCGTAATGTGGAAAAATACATCGAGACTATCGGCTCGATCATAGAAAAGCAAACGGTAAAAAATCCGGCCAGCGCCCGGCGGATGTCTCTTATACAAAT
>JAJQHT010000005.1 GCA_021199595.1 Oscillospiraceae bacterium | reverse complement strand
ATTCATCGACGAGACTCCGGAGCTGTTCGAGTTTGACGCTACCGGCGGCGACCGCGCCACCCGCGTGCTGAAATATATCGCAAACATCCAGGTGGCGAACCCCAACGCCGAGCGCAAGCAGTATGCGC
Organism: Oscillospiraceae bacterium; assembly: GCA_021199595.1. Lineage (GTDB taxonomy): Bacteria > Bacillota > Clostridia > Oscillospirales > Oscillospiraceae > CAJOIG01. Next base: position 2,784 of record JAJQHT010000005.1, on the reverse strand, counting down.
CGCCGCGGTTCCCTGTGGCCCATGAGCCGGCAAAATATGAGGGAAGCCTCAAGGAAATGCTTGACAAGCAAGGCCCCAATGCGGTGAAGCAGTGGGTGCTCGACCAGAAAAAGCTCCTCATCTGCGACACTACCATGCGGGACGCTCATCAGAGCCTTCTGTCCACCCGTATGCGTACCCGCGATATGGTCAAGGCGGCGGACGGCACGGCGGAGATTTTGAAGGATGCTTTCTCCCTGGAAATGTGGGGCGGCGCAACCTTCGACACCGCCTATAGATTCCTGCATGAAAGCCCCTGGGAGCGGCTGGAAATGCTGCGGGAGAAAATCCCCAACATCCTGTTCCAGATGCTTCTGCGCGGTTCCAACCTGGTGGGCTACGCCTCCTATCCCGACAACCTGGTGCGGGCCTTTGTGAAGACCTCCGCACGGGAGGGCATAGATGTGTTCCGCGTGTTCGACAGCCTGAACTGGATGCCCTCCATGCAGACCGCTATGGACGAGGTGCTGAACCAGAACAAGATTCTGGAGGCCACCATCTGCTATACCGGCGACATTCTGGAACCTCACAGCGATAAATATACCCTGGATTACTATGTAAAATTCGCGAAGGAGCTGGAAAAATTCGGTGCCCATACCCTGTGCATCAAGGATATGTCTGGCCTGTTGAAGCCCTACAGCGCCAAACGCCTGGTAGAGGTTCTGAAGCAGGAGGTGGGCCTGCCTATCCATCTGCACACCCACAATACTACCGGCAACCAGATCGCCACTTATATTCTAGCAGCGGAGGCCGGGGTGGACATCGTGGACACTGCCATCCAGCCCTTGTCCAGCCTTACCAGTCAGCCGTCCATGAATGCCCTGGTGGAGGCCCTCCACGGCCAGGATCGTGACACCGGCTTTGACACCCAGCGGCTTCAGGAGCTGGCTGATTACTGGGCCGATGTGCGCCTGCGCTATGAGTCCTTCGACAAGGGCCTGACTGGCCCGGTCACGGACATCTACCGCTACGAGATACCCGGCGGACAGTACACGAACCTCCAGCCTCAGGTGGAGGCTCTGGGCCTCGGCGACCGCTTCGGCGAGGTCAAGGAGATGTATAAGTCCGTGAATGATATGCTGGGCGATCTGATAAAGGTCACTCCCTCCTCCAAGATGGTGGGCGATCTGGCTATCTTTATGGTACAGAACAACCTTACTCCTGAGAATATCCGGGAGAAGGGCGCAAACCTGGCCTTCCCGGACAGCGTGGTCAGCTTCTGCAAGGGCCTTATGGGCCAGCCCGTTGGCGGCATCCCCAAGTGGCTCCAGGACATCGTTCTGAAGGGTGAAAAGCCCATCGAGGGGCGGCCCGGCGCGCTGCTGCCTCCCGTGGATTGGGACGAAATTAAGCGTCAGGTGCATGAGTTCTATCCCGAAGCGGACGACGATAAAATCTTTATCTCTTACGCCATGTACCCCAAGGTATATGAGGAGTACATCCGCCACCGCAAGGAATACGGCTATATCATGCGCATGGGCAGCCATGTATTCTTCAACGGCATGGCCGTCGGCGAGGTCAACCAGATTAACATTGAGGACGGCAAGACCCTGGTCATCAAATACATCGGTCTGGGCGACATGAACGATGACGGCACCAGAAACGTACAGTTTGAGCTGAACGGAATGCGCCGCGAGGTGGCGGTGGTCGATCCCACGGCCAAGGACGCGGGTGTGTCTGTGGTCATGGCTGACCCGGATGATGACCGGCAGGTCGGTGCCTCTATCCCAGGCATGATCTCCAAGGTGGAGGTTCAGGTGGGCGATGAGGTGGACGAGAACCAGGTTCTAGCCGTGGTAGAGGCCATGAAGATGGAGACCAGCATCGTGGCTCGGAAGGCTGGTGTTATCGACCAGGTTCTTGTGAAGAAGGGCGACAGCGTAAAGGCTGGCGAACTGCTCATCACGCTGAAATAATCACCGTGTAAGCACAAGCATAAACCAACAGGGGGATCGCTGCCAGAGGGGGAAGACCTTCCGCCCCTGTGACGATCCCCTTTCTCTTATATCACTGGCAAAAACAAGGAGATAATATAACTATGCTGAATGAATTTCAGCCCCCGGAGGGCTTTTCCTTCCACCATCTGCCGGAGGTGGATTCCCTGCTGGAGGAGGCGGCCCGTCTCGGCCCAGGTCATATTCTGGCAGCGGGGGAGGGCCAGGCAACCTTCGCCGTATCTGTGGCGCTTCACTGCACCGCGCAGGAGGCCCGCTGTCTGCCTCATATGGCGGCAGCCTCCCTGTGCCGCGCTGTGGGAAGCAGAGCGCGAATCTACTGGCCCTGCGATGTGGTGCTGGATGAAAAGCCTATCGGCAGTCTGCGAGCCAGAATGACGGACGGCGGCATCGTGTTCCTGTTCATCTTGGATCCGAAGAATGCCCCGCCCATGGAGGAGCTTATGGCCCCGGTGGCCGCTGACCTTGCGGCACTGGTGGGGGAGTATCCGGCTAATCACGCGGAACGAATGGAGGATTACTGCCGTCTGTGCCTGACGCTGATGAATCATGTGGATGTAATATACCGGGGAATGCCTCTGTATGGCTTTGCTTTCGCGGTGGATAAATTTGGCGCGCTGATGGTGATGACCCAACCGGCGAAAACAGTTGTTATGATTCAGAACGGGCCGGTATCCATTGCCTCTAAAGACGACCCTGGGGAGGACTTGGAGCTGCCGACCCCGGCCAGAATCTAGCTCAGCGCCTCTTTCATCTCGCCCCAAAGCTCTACCAGTCGAAAACGCAGGAT
>JAJQHT010000243.1 GCA_021199595.1 Oscillospiraceae bacterium | reverse complement strand
GTGCGCATCATCAGCGTGGCGATCAGGCCAATGATGATAACGACCAGCAGGATGAGATATGCCGTATTGGCCTTGCCGGCGCCGATCAGGGCGACCATCATCATAGCGGCGAAGGCGGAGGGAATGAGCTGGATCGCCATGATGATACGGTTGGCGGACTGATACTCACGACGGCCATAGGCGTAGGTGATGGACGCGGGGTGCATGGTGGGAACGCCGCCGGTCATGCAGGCAACGCCGAAGCCCCAGAGGATCTCCAGAGGAATGTTGCCGCCCTGAGGCATGACCCAGAGAGCGATAACGGGGATAAGCTCCGTCAGACCCAGAATAAGGGAGGCGGTGACGGTGCCCAGCTTGTCATCAATCCAGCCGAAGACATAGCTCATGGGGATGCCCAGAATGGCGCCCACAGCCAGATAAGTGGTGGCACTCATCCAGACCTCCGGGCCGCCCAGAGCAATGAAGCGCACGGCCATGGAACCCATGCAGGCGTTGATGATGAACTGGAAAGCGGCGTAGGAGACAATCATGATCCAGCCGCGCTTCTCGCTGAGGATCTGCTTCACGGTGAGATTTATCTCGTCGTTTGCCTCGGATACGGGAGGATGATCCGCGCCGTCAGGATACAGGCCGGCTTCCTCAGGCGTATCCTTCAGCAGGATGCGGGTCAGCAGGGCGATAAGAGCCAGGATAACGGCAATGCCGATGTAGAAGGGACGGTAGTCGCCGCCCAGGTGGTTGTTGATGAAGTTGGTCATGACGGCAGTACCCACCACGGAGAACAGAGGGCTGCCCAGGGTGATGATGCCGAGGATGCGGCCGCGGTACTTGATGAACCAGCTGGCAGCCAGCTGGAAGCCGGCCATCTGCAGGCACATACAGGTGCAGCGGACAACGAACAGAGAGATGAAGTACAGCCAGTAAATGCCGGTGGCGGCGCCGCCGTAGATGTTCAGGCCGTTGGCCGCCACGATGCCCACGCAGCCCAGAGCGGACAGCACGATGCAGGGGATCAGGGTCTTGCGGGTGCCGTACTTGATGAAGCAGGTGCCATACAGGAACGTCAGCACGATGCAGACGAAGTTACCGACCGTCATGGGGAGCTGGGTCATGGTCTCGGACCAGCCGCCGCCGGCGGAGGTTATGTAGGTCTGAATGATGTTGATCTGGTCGTTCTGCAGGCCGGAATACATGAACATGTATACAATGCCCAGGATGCAGAACGCGATCGTGTAGGCACCGAATTTTTTGTTTTTGAGCATTACGCGATTCCTCCTGATTGTTAAATCATAAAATTAAACGCTGGGGCCGACGGGCTTAGTCCTTCTTCTTCTTTCCGAAGGAGAGCATGATGATGGCAAGCTCCGCCACAAGGACAATAACCATAACGATCGCGATGGTGTACCACAGGGAGTTGTTGGGATCAGAAATCTCAACGGTCTCCTCCTCAGCGGCTGCCTCATCAGAGGCCTCGGCGGAGGCAGCGTGGTCGGCGGCTTCTTCCTCATCTGCAACAACGGCTGCCGCAGCCGCAGCAGCGGCGATCGTAGTCGCAGACTCAGTCGGAACCAGAGTGGTGGTCTCGGCTGCCGCAGTGGCAGTCTCCGCAGCCTCCCCCGACGCTTCGCCGGAGGCAAACACGGGACATACCAAAATGGCTGCCATAAGAACAAATGCAAGGATTTTCTTCATTTTCGTGTCTCCCTTATCATCAAAATTGGTGATGCTTATGTAATTGTAACACAGTCTTTGAAAAATTCCAATAGTTTTTCGTCAATTATTTGATTTTTTTACCCTATTTTTTTCATTTTAAAGAGGTAATACTGTCTTTTGTCCCAATTTTTCCCTAAAAATGAAGGTCAGTCCCCAGTAACAGGGGATTGACCTTCATACTTCTTTGCCGTCGGAAATCAGAAATCAAAATCGAATCCGTCCAGAGCGGCGGTGTCATCCATGGCCACGGCCTGATACAGGGCGTAGGCAAGCTCATGGGCGCTTTGGGCCATCAGGGCGCTGTCCTCCGTGGCATAAGCGGAGGCTTCCTCCTCATCCATGTCCGCAATAGCCTCCTGCTGGGCGGCAAAGTGGATGTAAATAGCCTCCTGGAGCTGGTCATAGCTCTCCAGCACCAGGGTCTCGTCCTCCTCGGTGGCATCGTCATACAGCAGGAAGTTTGCTACCGCGTCGAAACACCAGTAATAGGAATCGGCCCAGTTCTCCGGCAGAACGCGGAACCCGCTGATGGTCTCCCCCGTGCTGCGGTCGGTGCGGTCATAGGGATAGTAGGTGCTGCCGTCCTTCGGCTCCTCGGTGACGAATTCCATGGTGGCGGTGCTGACCTGATAGGCCGCATATGTATCGGTAATCAGCATGGGATAGCAGGGCACGAACACGCTGTACTGGTCGTTCGCCATGGACACCCACTCAATCGTTCCAAGGGTGGCATCCTCCTCATCAGAAAAAATCTGGAAGATGTTGGTCTCCTGGTTGGAGGGGCGGCCCACCGGATCCACATGGAAATAGCCCACAATGTCGTCCACCGTGTAGGCGTGAGTCAGCTCGATGTTGGTATACAGGGCGACGATATTGCCGTCCTCGTCGATGTTGGAAATGGTGAAGGCGCTGTCCGTGATGTTCTCCTCGGTGTAAACGTCCTCCCCCAGCAGGTAGTTCAGGCCGTTTATCATACGCTCGTTCACGGCGGAGCCGTAGCCGTCAAAATCAGAGGGATAGTCGATGGACACGGAATAGGACGCCCGGTAGTTGATGACGTTTTCCTCCTCGTCGCCAATGAAGGTGCCGGCCTCCACAGCCGTCTCAATCAGGCCACCGGAGGCAATGACGTTCTCCGTGTCGTCCAGGTCGATCTCCCCGATGATGGTCATAGTCGGCTCGATTAAGGCAATGTAGTGCGGGACGCG
>JAJQHT010000118.1 GCA_021199595.1 Oscillospiraceae bacterium | reverse complement strand
ATCTTATATTCTATTATTGCTCCGCGCTGCGCACAAGATCCTCCCCAATCTTATATACATCTCCCGCGCCCACGGTCAGCACCACATCCCCGGGAGCTACCGTCCAGCGGAGGGCAGTCTCCAGCTCCTCAAACGAGGGGAAAAACAGGCTGTTCGGTATCTGTTTTGCCAAATTCTCCGAGGAGATGCCAAGCGTGTTTTTCTCACGGGCGGCGTATATTTCAGCGAGATATGTCAGGTCAGGCCGCTTGAGCTGCTGCACAAAATCGTCAAACAGCGCCTGCGTGCGGGAATAGGTATGGGGCTGGAACACCAGTATCACCCGCTTATAGCCCAGCGGCTCCACCGCATCCAGCAGGGCCTTCAGTTCCCCTGGATGGTGGGCGTAATCGTCATAGACGTCCGCTCCGTTATACTTGCCCTTGAACTCAAACCGCCGGTTGGCGCCCTGGAATCCGGCCAGGCCGTAGGTTACGGCAGTGGCGGATACGCCCAGGGTGATGGCGGCAGCCGCCGCGGCCAGCGCGTTTTTTACATTATGCAGCCCCGGCACATGGAGATGCAGGTGGGCAAACAGGCTGCCATGGTGGAGCACGTCAAACTCCGTGTTGGCCCCGCGGCTGATGATGTTCACCGCCTGGACGTCCGCCTCCGGCGACAGGCCGAAGGTGACGACGTTTCTGTTAATCCCCGCCAGCGCGTCCATGGTGTTTTTATCATCCAGATTTGCAATCACTGTCCCATCCGGGGGGACAAGCTGCGCGAATTTGCGGAAGGATGCCTTCACCGCGTCCAAATCATGAAAATAGTCCAGGTGATCCGCCTCCACGTCCAATATCACCGCCACGGTGGGATAAAAGGACAGAAAGCTGTCATAATACTCGCAGGACTCCATGACAATGGTGTCCCCCCGCCCCACTCTGTGTCCGGCATTCAGCAGGGGCAGCGTGCCGCCAATCATAACGGTCGGATCCCGCTCCGCCGCCATCAGAATATGGGTACACATGGAGGTGGTGGTGGTCTTGCCATGAGTGCCCGCGATGCACAGGGCGTTTTTATAGCCCTTCATCAGCGTTCCCCATGCCTGGGTGCGCTCAAAAATGGGGATATTTAATGCGCGCGCGGCCTGTATCTCCGGGTTATCATCCCGCACTGCGGCGGTGCGCACAACAAAGTCCAGCTCCGGCAGGATGTTCTCTCCCCGGTGGCCGATGTTCACCGAAATACCACGGGATTCGAGATGGGACACCTTTTCACTGTGCTGTATATCGCTCCCGGAAATAACAAGCCCTTCGTCCTGCAAAACCTCTGCCAGCGGCGACATAGACACACCGCCTATGCCGATAAGATAGCCCCGCTTGCCGGGAATCAAATAATCATCAAAAGAAAGCATAACCGCTCCTTACATATCTAAACTCAATGGTCTCTTTACAAAACCATCCTATTATATTCCCTTCCCCGAAATTTTACAAGCCTTTACGGAGATATATATTATATACATTTTCTTTCATAGCGGCGGTTTGATAATGCCGAGCTTCAGGAATATGGGGTAGATATACGACGCGCCAAACACATTCAGCTTTTTCGGGCCGGGCACCAGCCCGTCCAGCTCCTGCGCGCGGCAGAAGGCAAGCTCTATGGTGGCGCGGGTGATGGATTTATCCTTCCTGTCCACAAACATCTCCCCGCCCCGAATGGTATAGTGAAACTCCAGTCCCTTGGCAGTATAAAACGGAAGGTATTGGAAGCGTTCCAGCATCTCCCACAGCTGCTCTATATCCAGCTCCTGTATATCCAATTCCACGGCCTTTACCCCCTTTTGTGTAACTATTCCCTATTATACACAAACGTCCCCCGCGCCGCAATATGCGAAGCGGGGGACGCTGTCATTGTTCAGGCTTTTGCCTGAAAGGGTTTATTTCTGGCTGGCCAGCCAGGTGTCATAGTCGTCGGCGCCGAACTGAGAAACGAACATCTCAAACGGGAAGTCGTTCACGTCGTCGCCATAGGCCACTGTGTCCAGCTCGCCCAGAGCCATGGTCTTGGCGCTGTCGTCAAAGCCGGAGCCGTCGCCCTCGCCCTCATAGGCGTCCATATAGTCCCGCAGGTACTGGACATAGGCGTCGAAGGCGTCCTTACCCTCCAGGGCGGAGGTCTCAGCGGCGGTCTCCTCCACCTCGGCGAAGGCGTCGGCCTCGTCGGAGGCAGCGGCGTCCTCAGCGGCCTCGATGCCGGAGGTAGCTTCCTCGGACGGGGTGATGGTGTAGGTGCCGTCGGCGTTCTCGGTGACGGTGCCGATGATGGTGCTGGTCTCGTCCACGGTCAGGCCGTTGACGGTGCATTCCTCGGTGACTGTCCAGACGGAACCCTCGGTCAGCACGATGTAGGCGGTGCCGATGGTGTCCTCCTCAGAGGAAGGCTCCTCAAAGATGATGGTGCCAGTCCACTCGGAGTTGATAAAGGTGGCGTTGATGCCGTTGGTGGACTTGCCGCCCACATAGAAATCGCCGTTCATCTCGCAGGTCTCGTCAGACGCGCCGGTCACATCCCAATAGGTAGAGGAGTTCTCATCCGTGAAGGTGACGTTGAGCTGGCCGCCGTTCTCCGCAGAGGCAATCAGGTTGTCGGCGGGGGTGTAGTAGCTCTGCTCCTCCTCGGTCAGGCCGTTCCACCACTCGGACTCGGGGCCGTAGTAGGTGTAGTTGTCGTTGACCAGCAGGGAAGCGGTGATGTTCACAACGGCGGGAGAGCCGTCAGAGTAGATAACCGCAAACTTATTGCCGCCGGAGTAGCCGGGGGTCTTGGAGCGGTCAAGGTACCACCAGAGGATGCCGTTTTCATTGTAGTGGGGGGTATTGGCGGAGTCGATGAAGATGTTCATGCTGGTGCCATAGGAGTTGCCCTCCTCCACGATGTACTGA
>JAJQHT010000171.1 GCA_021199595.1 Oscillospiraceae bacterium | reverse complement strand
GTATCATTGCCTGCCTCAAATCGCCAAGGATGTCGTCGATGTCCTCAATGCCGACAGAAAAGCGGAAGAAGCCGCTGTGAAATTCCTCCGGGTACAGATATTGCCGCTCATCGTTTTCGCCCAGGAAGACGATCAGGCTCTCATCGTGGCCCAGGGAAACGGCGGAGGTGACGACCTTCAAATGACTGACAAATCGGTTGTGGGTGTCATGATTCGCCTTTAACCCGAAGGACAGAACACCACCGTAGCCGGGAGACATCTGCCGGGCGGCAACGGCGTGTCCCGGATGACTCTCCAGGCCGGGATAGGCTACGAAGCTGACGCAGGGCTGCTTTTCCAGCCAGTGGGCTACCGCCAGGGCGTTTTCGTTGTGCTGCCGCATCCGCAGAGGGAGAGTAACGCTGCCCCGCATGATGAGCCAGGCGTTGAAGGGACTGATGGTGCCGCCCAGATTGACCTGGGAGACTGCCCGAATCTGATCGAGATGTGCCTTTTTGCCCACAATAGCGCCACCCATGGCATCGCCGTGGCCGTTGATATACTTCGTCAGGCTCTCCACAGAGAAATCCGCCCCCAGCTCCACGGGACGCTGGTTATAGGGCGAGGCAAAGGTGTTGTCCACGCTGAGCAGCGCTCCATGCCGGTGGGCAATGTCCGCGATGGCGGCAATATCAGAGACGGTAAGGGTGGGATTGCCCGGCGTTTCGATATGGATGAGCTTGGTGTTGGGGCGGAGGCTGCCTCCACGTTGGCCGGGTCGGAGGTGTCCACGATGGTGGTCTCCACGCCAAATTTATTGTTCAGCAGCTCATGGAGCAGCCGGTAGACGGCAATATAGGTGACGCTGGAAAATATCACATGGTCGCCCTGGTTCAGCAGCGCGAAAAACAGTCCGCTCAAAGCAGCTACACCGGAGGCCAGCACCACGCAATCCTCGCCGCCCTCCAGTGATGCGATCCGCTCCTGGAGATATTTCTGATTGGTACCGCCGTTGCGGGTATATAAATTCCCATCGGCACTTGACCAGTTCATATCCGTGGGGTCGTATGGAAGGGCATAGCTGTTGGCCATGGTGATGGGGCGCTTGATAGCGCCGCTGTCCTTATCCGTCCCGTTGCCCACATGAACGGCTCTGGTAGCGAAGCCAGCCGTGTCAAACTCATTCGGCATAAAAGTTACCTCACTTTGTATTGTAAACCTATATGCATACTAGGATAATTGGAATCATAGCACGACTGCACGATCATGTCAAGCCGTTTTGCACATATCAGCACCCGGAAAAGCCCGTATTCCGGGGCATATTTGCCTCCGTCTGCGCTGGCAGAAAATAAAAATCATAAAAACATGGGGATTTAATCAAAAAAAGGTTGACAAGACGTTGCTTCTGTGTTAATATCCCATTATGCCTACAGAAATACTAGGTAAAACACATGGAAGGAGCAAAAGGAAGATGTGGAATAAAAACACCTGTTGTTGTGAACGAATGCTTTGCTCCCGGACTGTTCAAGTGACCGGGCGCTTAAACGCGCCTATATTTCCCCGGCAAATCATATCTGCGGCATAGGGATAGCATTACAGTCACTTACAGTTCGGGAGCGCAAGCGGCCCGAACTTTTTTCTGTCCAGTACGGGTTGCTTAGGATTCAGATACAATTTAATATATAGCATTGACTGGACAAACCGGAGATTCTTCCTAATTGTGGCAGAGGCCACAGAAGAAGGCTCTGGTTTTGTGATTTCTCAAAATTAATTCTTTGATTTACAAGGAGAATAAAAATATGAAGATCAAACAATGGATAGCTGTTCTGCTGGCTGCAGCAGCCTTACTGATTCCGCTGACTGCCTGCGGCAGCTCGAATACAGATACTGCCACATCGAACGAAGACGCAGAAACGCAGACTGCCGGTGACAACGCCGCCGCAGCAGAAAGTGATGATGAGACCACCGAAGACGAGGCCGAGGCCACAGAAATCAAGTGGAGCATTACCATTCCCGGCGCCAGCGGCTCCCTGTGCAACTCCCCCACCTATCTTGCCTATGAGCTTGGCTATTTTGCGGAGGAAGGGATCGATGCAGAGCTGATCACCGCAGACTTCGAGACGAAAAAGGTGGGACTGAATAACGGCACCATCAGCACGGTCAACGGAGACTTCCAGTATTTCCAGTCCATCGAGGCTGGGGTGGGTATGACCATCGTAGGCGGTCTGCACCAGGGGTGCATCAAGCTGAACGTTCTGGCGGATTCCGATATTGAGACCGGGGCGGATCTGGAGGGCAAGACCATCGCCGTGGATGAGATTGGCGGCTCGCCCTATCAGGTGACAGTTTTGTGGCTGGCCCAGTATGGGCTGTCTGTGGATGATGTAAACATTGTGGTCTATAACGACAGCTCTTTGGAGATCGAGGCGCTCAAGAGCGGTCAGGTGGACGTGGCCGCCGTGTGGGATCCCATCGCCACGATTTCCACCCAGGACGGCACCGTCCGCACCATCTTGGACATTGGCACCGATGAGCCGTTTGCGGGGCATTTCTGCTGCTTCCTGTATGCTTCCACCAAGGTGGTGGAGGAGCAGCCGGAGCTGATCGCCGCAGAGCTGCGAGCCTATTATAAGGCCCAGAACTGGATCTATGAAAACCCGGAGGAGGCGGTGCGGATCGTCACCGAGAAAGGCTACGTCTCTCTGGACGAGGAATACTTTGACATCGCCGTAGAGCTTGTGAAGAGCTACAGCTACCCCTCTACGGAGGCGTATGCAAACGGAGAGTGGGACATCGAAGGCGATATTGAATATTACGCCCAGGCTCTGTATGACGCGGGCTTTTTGACCACCGACCCGGAGGAATTCGTATCCATTGCCTACACGGAAATAGACCTGACTCTGGGATTGGATGACTAAAGCATCGGCGCTGTTGCCCGCCGTCTCTCCCTAAA
>JAJQHT010000255.1 GCA_021199595.1 Oscillospiraceae bacterium | reverse complement strand
GGCAGAACAGCCGGATACCATCAATAAGTCGGACATCATCCGCTATATGGCGCACCTGTCGGACAAGCATATGGCGGAGATCAGCAGGTGTATCCAAGTGGAGATGGCGTTACCTGGGCCGGACAACAGTATCGCCCAAACAGGCTCCGTAGCTGTGGATTAGCGAAGCGCTTGTCATATTTCAAGTTGCTTCCTAATAGTTATGGGATAAGAAAGTAAAGGTGGTGTGAGCAACTAATGCCAAAGGAATGGTTAGATACGAAGATTTGTGACGTGGACAAGTCCTCTCTGACGGAGCTTTCCAGCGTAAGAGTAGCCAGAGATGCTCAGAATCATGTGAAGCTGGCAGAGCTGGCAAATCAGACCTCGAATTTATATCTTTACAAAGTGGGAAACGTGGTCGTGCAGTTTGATTACCTGCACAACGGGCGGACGGTCAATGATATGTTTGCGCTGATGGTTCAGGCATCCATGTGACATCATTGCTCGAAAATCAGACTGAAATTATACTGTAAGTGCAAGGAGCAAAACCGCTCCCGTGGCGACTGCCCGTCCGCAGCCGCCACCGCTTACAGTATTTCCTTTGATAATGATGAGAAAGGGGTGGATGTACCGTGGCAAGCAAGAAAAAAACTGTATATCGGGCATCCATCTATCTGAGATTATCCAAGGAAGACGGTGATGTGGTCACAGGCTCCAAAATCGAAAGTGACAGCATCTCCAATCAAAAGAGTCTGATCTTGGAGTATTTGAAGTCCAGACCGGAAATCCAAATCGTATCCATTCGGGAAGATGATGGATATACGGGAACCGACTTTAACCGCCCGGCATTTCAGGCTATGCTGGAGGATGTCAAAAAGGGCGAACTCAACTGTATCATCGTCAAGGATTTTTCCTGGTTTGGGAGAGATTATATTGAAATCGGAGATTATCTGGAACCGCTTCAGACCGAAGGTGAACGCAGGATGCGGGAAGCATGAGCCTGGTCATAAAACCGCCCCTCCCCACATAGGCTCCAACAGCCGGGCTTTTCGCCCGGCGGTCTGGAGTGGTTGCCATGAAGCAGGATCTGGAGGAACGGGCCGCAGCGGTGGCCCGGTATATCATCGAGAACCGGGCCACCGTGCGGATGGCCGCGAAGGAGTTTGGGATTTCCAAGTCTACCGTACACAAGGACATCCGTGACCGTCTGCCCGCCTTCAACCGCCCTCTCTACGAGCAGGCGCGGGTCGTCCTGGATGAGAACAAGGCGGAGCGGCACATTCGCGGTGGGATTGCCACCCGGCGAAAATACAAGGGCGAGTGAACAGGCGAGGGGGCAACGAAATTTCTCGCGCAAGACCGTTTACAGGACACACTTTTTGTGCTATACTTTTTCCAGAAAAGGCTCTGAGGAAGAACGAACACAAAAGGAGATAAAACAATCATGAAAATTGGATTTGGCAGCGATCACGCGGCAATCGAGCTGAAAAATTGCCTGCTGGAACACATGAAGGAACGCGGCTTCGAGTGCGTGGACTTCGGCGCGTACAGCCCGGATGAAAAGGTGGATTATCCCGTTCCCGGCCGTGCTGTGGCTGAGGCCATCCGCCGGGGGGAGATCGACCGAGGCGTACTGGTCTGCGGCACCGGCGTGGGCATCTCTCTGGCCGCCAACAAGGTCCCCGGTATCCGGGCCGGCGTGTGCAGCGAGCCGTACACCGCCAAGATGATCGCCGAACACAACAACTGCCAGATCGTGGCCATGGGCGCCCGTGTGGTCGGCAACGAGCTGGGCAAGATGATCTGCGACACGTTCTTCGACAGCCAGTTCCAGGGCGGCCGTCACGCCCGTCGGGTGGGCCTCATTGAGCAGGTGGAGAAGGACTACGGTTACGCCGACGCGGAAATTAAGTAAACACGAAAGCGCAAAAAACGCCTGAGTGGAAGCAGACAAAGCTTTCACTCAGGCGTTTCTTTTTGTTTTTACAGCGTTTCCCAGTTATTCACTGCCGAGGCTTTGACAGATCACGGCGGTACGGCGTTCAATTTCCTCCGGGTCCAGCGCGCCGCTGGCGCTGCCGGTGTGTTCCACGCAGACGCTGGCGGCGGCGTTGGCGAAGGCGGCGCAGCGCCACCGGGGGATACCCCACAGCAGCCCGTGGAGGAACGCGGCCACGAAGGTGTCTCCCGCGCCGGTGGTGTCCACGCACTGGCAGCCGGGGTAGGCGGGGACGTAACTGGACCAGTTGTCGAACCGGTAATAGCAGCCATCGGCCCCCAGTTTGAGGACGACGTACCGCACACCGCAGTCCACCAGCCGCTGGGTGATGGCCTCCGGCGTGCTCTCTCCGGTGAGCATCCGTCCCTCTTCCAGGTTGGCGAAGAAAAAGTCGATGTAGCGCAGCGCGCCAGCCAGGTCCTCCGCCCGTTCCCCGTTTTTGGGACGGGTCATGTCGGTGCAGACCAGGATGCGCCGCCGGTGCAGGGCGGCGAACAGCGTCTCCAGTTCCTGGGCGCCAAAGCGGGGAGAGACAAAAATACTGGCAAAGCTGGCGATTTGGACGCCCTCCAGGTGCCGCAGGGCAGGGGTGGTATGTTCAGGCCCCAGACGGCGGATGGAGGTGTTTTTGGCGGTGACGAAGCGTCGCTCCCCAGCCTGGTCCACCAGCACGGCGTTGACGCTGGTGGCCACCTGGGGGTCACGGACGACAGAGGAACAGTCCAGCCCCGCCCGGCGGCACTGTTCCAGCAGATAATCCCCAGCCGGGTCCTGCCCCAACAGGGTGACCAGCCGGACGCGGTGGCCCAGTTGGGCCAGGGTGGTGGCCTCGTTCAAGGCGTCCCCGCCGGTGGAGAGGGAGATGTGGTCGATGGGGGTGGAGTCATGGTCAAAGATAGTGCGGTCCACCGGCCCCAGGGAGAGGTCAGCCACCGCCCCGCCAATGACAAGGA
>JAJQHT010000231.1 GCA_021199595.1 Oscillospiraceae bacterium | reverse complement strand
AGCATACACAGGCGCAGGCGGCTCTGCTCCCCGCCGGACAGGGTTCCCACCGCTTTTAGGGCGTCCTCCCCCCGGAAGTTAAAGGCGGCCAGCCGGTCACGGGCCTGCTGGGGGGTGGCCCTGTCGTCATAAATCAGGGTGTCCAGGGCCGAGCGCTCCGGGTGGGAGAAGGTGACGAGCTGGGGCAGGTAGGCCGCCTTGACGGAGGGGCCAAGCCGGACAAAGCCCTCGTCCGGCGCAAGCTCTCCCAGAAGAATTTTTATCAGGGTGGACTTCCCCGTGCCGTTATCCCCCATGACGGCGATATGCTCCCCCGGTCGGATAAGAAGGTCAAGCCCGGAAAACAGCGTCCGCGTCCCGAAGGATTTTTCCAGCCCCTCCGCCAGCAGCACCTCGTCCCCCTGGAAATCCTGCTCCTTGAACCGGGCGGAGAGCGTCCGTTCCTTTTGGGGCCGGGGGGCGGTTTGCAGCTTGGCAATGCGCTTTTCCATGGAAAAGGCCCGCTTGTGGAGCTTGTCGTTTCCCAGAAAGGCCCACAGGTGCAGCTTGTCCGCCGCCGCCTCCAAGTGGGCGATCTCCTTCTGGTTTTTTTCATACTGGCGGCGCAGCTCTTGATACCGGCGCTGCTTTTCCGTCAGGTAAAAGCTGTAATTTCCCGCGTAAAACTGGCATTGCCCGTCCGCCAGCTCGATGATGCGCTGGGCAATGGTGTCCAAAAACCAGCGGTCATGGCTGACGGTGAACACGGTGCCGTGGAAGTGCAGGAGAAAATCCTCCAGCCATTGCGTGCTTTTCAAATCCAAATGGTTTGTCGGCTCGTCCAGCAGGAGGATGTCCGTGTCCTCCAGCAGGAGCCGTGCCAGGTTCACCCTGGTCTTCTCCCCGCCGGACAGGCTCTCAAAGCTCTGGCTCCGCATGGCAGGGGTCAGCTCCAGACCGTTTGCCACCCGCTCCCGCTCGTAGTCCGCGCTGTAGCCCCCCAGCCGCTCATATTCCGCCGTCAGAGCGTCGTATTTTGTCAGCGTGGCAGGACTGCCGTCCGTCTGCATGGCCGTCTCCAGGGCGGTCAGCCGCTCCCGCAGCTCGTCCAGATGGCGGAAGGCAGAGCGCAGCACGTCCTCCGTGGTGTACCCGGCGGGATAGACAGGTATCTGAGAGATCAGGCCGATGCGCTTGCCGGGAGCCGTGACGATCTCTCCCTCGTCCGGCTCCAGCGCCCCGGTGAGCAGGTTCAGGATGGTGGACTTCCCCGCCCCGTTTGGTCCCAAAAGGGCCACCCGCTCCCCCTGGTTTATCTCAAAGGAGACATCCCGGAGGATCTCATTGCCCCCGAAGCTCTTTTTTACGTTGTGGAGTGAAATGTCTATCATAAGTCTGCCGTTTTAAACGCGGTGTAGCCCTCGTAGTAATAGCTGTTGTCAATACCCTTCATATATACCTCGCGGCTGCTGATGTCGCTGGTGAGCGCCGCTTTTAGGATATGCTTTATCTCAATATCCCTGACCGGGCTGCGCCCCATGGCAAGCAGATAATCCTCCTTGTCCACCGGGCTCCAGTCCACCACCTGACCTATCCCGCTTTTCAGCATAAGGTCAAGCCAGATGCGGCCGCTGCGCCCGTTCCCCTCCCGGAAGGGGTGGGCGATATTCATTTCCACATATTTTTCAACGATTTCGTCAAAGGTGGACTGTGGCATTTTGTCGATGCTTGCAAGCGAGGCCTTCAGAAACATCAGCGGTGCAAAGCGAAAGCTGCCCTTTGCCAGGTTCACGCTGCGAAGCTTGCCCGCGAACTCGTAGACATCCGCAAATAGATACTGATGAATGGCCTGGAGGGAGGAAAATTTCCCCGGTTCCAGCGTGTCCAGCAGCCCCGTTTCAAATAGCTCTGCCGCTCTTTTCTTGCTGAGCCGCTCCTCCTCCCGAGCAAGCTCCGCCGGGTCTTGAATACCCAGCTTGTTTTCAAGCACCACTTCATGTGCCTCCTTGTCTGTGTCAGCCAAAGACCGCCTGCTGCAGGACGGTGTTTGCGATGGGGGATGCCACGGCGTAGCCGCCGCCGCCGTTTTCCACGACGACCACGAACGCCAGGGGCGCGTCGGAATTGGTGATGAATCCGGCAAACCAGGCGTGCGAGGTGCCGTCGCCCACCTCGGCGGTGCCGCTCTTTGCGTGCATTTCCAGGCCGGGGTAGCAGCTCGAGCCATAGCTGTATTCCACGTTATAGCTCATCATCTCGGACAGAGTATTCGCCGTGGCGCTGCTCATCAGCTTGGTCGTCCCGGCGGACTTCCCATACAGAAGAGACGGCTCCACCACCGTGCCGCCGTTTGCGATGGCCCCCACCAGGCGCAGGAGCGCATAGGGGTTCACCATGTCCTCATACTGACCGATGCCCTCCCAGGCGGTGCTGTTGGCATCCCCCTGGGCGCTGGTGACGCTTCCGGCGGCGGTGGTAATCTCGCCGTTGATGGAGTGGCTGCTGGTCAGGCCGTACGCCTCGGCATACTCCGCGATGGTGTCCCCGCCCAGCTGGACGGATATTTCCGCAAAGGCCACGTTGCAGGAATTTGCCAGGGCCTGCTCCACCGTCTGCGTGCCATGGGTGCCGGAGCAGGTGACGGTCTGGCCGCCGATGGTGGTGCTGCCGGTGCAGGTGAAGGGCTGGCTCCATATATCGGAGATGTTCTCAATAGCCGCCGCCATGGTCACGAGCTTAAACACCGACCCGGGGACATAGGTGGCGTTGACGCCCCGGTTGAGATAAACCCCGTCATAGGAGCTGTCCGTGCTGTCAAAGCCATATTCCGGGTCATAGGAGGGGGAGGACACCATGCAGAGAATCTGCCCCGTCTCATAATAATCGACAACCACGGCCCCCTTTCTTCCGATCAGCGCATTATAAGCGGTCACGATCAGATCCGCGTCGATGGAGATCTTCAC
>JAJQHT010000108.1 GCA_021199595.1 Oscillospiraceae bacterium | reverse complement strand
GCGCCCGGGCAATGCAAAGCCGCTGGCGCTGGCCGCCGGAGACATTCGTGCCGCCCTGTTCGATCCAGGTGTCGTATTTATCCGGCATCCGCTGGATGAACTCGTCGGCGCAGGCCTGCCGGCAGGCCTCCTGACATTCCTCCAGAGTGGCGTCCTCCTTGCCCCAGCGCAGATTGTCAAGAATCGTGCCGGAAAACAGCACGTTCTTTTGCAGCACCACAGCCACCTGGTTGCGCAGCGTCTCCAGGTCGTATTCCCGGACGTCCCGGCCTCCGACCCGAACAACGCCGTCGGTCACATCATAAAGACGGCTTATCAGGCTGACCAGGCTGGACTTGCCGGAGCCGGTGCCGCCGATGATACCAATGGTCTCCCCCGCCTTAATATGCAGGTCGATGTCATGAAGAACGTCCTCCCCGCTGCCCTTCTTATAGGAAAAGCTGACATGGTCAAAGTCAATCTCTCCGGTGGGAACCTCCGTCACCGGCTCGGCGGGATTTGTCAGGTCGGCCTTCTCATTGAGCACCTGCGCAATGCGGCGGCCGCTGGCGGCGGACATGGACACCATGACGAAGATCATGGAGAGCATCATAAGACTCATCATCATGCCCATCACATAGCTGAACAGGCTCGTCAGGTTGCCCGTGGTCATGGAACCGGCCACGATGAACCGGGCGCCGAACCAACTCAGCGCAATGATACAGCCATAGATGGTCAGCATCATAATCGGATTATTGAAGGCCAAAATGGACTCTGCCTTCACGAACATCCGGCACAGATTTTCCGAGGCCCTGGAGAATTTCTTGTCCTCATAGTCCTCGCGGACATACGCCTTCACCACCCGGATGCCGGTGACATTTTCCTGCACGCTGGCGTTAAGGTCGTCATACTTATCAAACACCCGCCGGAACATGGGCATGGATTTCAGCGCGATAGAAAACAGCACAATGCCCAAGAATATCAGCGCCACCAGAAACACCGCGCTCAGCCGCGGGCTGATGACAAAGCACATGACCATGCTGCATATCAGCATCAGCGGGGCGCGAACGACCATACGAATCACCATCTGATAGGCGTTCTGCACGTTTGTCACGTCTGTGGTCATGCGGGTCACAAGACCGGCGGTGCTGTATTTGTCAATATCCGAAAAGGAGAAGGTCTGGATATTCTCATACATGCCGTCCCGCAGATTGCAGGCAAAGCCAGAAGAGGCAGAAGCCCCATAAGTGCCGGCCCTCATCCCGAAAAACAGGCTGAGAAACGCCATCACCAGCATCAGCGCGCCATAGAGCAGCACCTTTCTCATATCGCCGCCCTGAATGCCGGAGTCAATGATTGCCGCCGTGACGAAGGGTATCAGCACCTCCATCAGCACCTCCAGCGCCGTAAAAACCGGGCAGAGGATAGAGTCCCGCTTATACTCCTTCACCTGACTGGCAAGGGTTTTTAAGGTATTCATAGTTGTTGTCTCATCCCTCCTACTGAATTTTTGCATTGATTCATCCTTCGTCTTCACTTTGAGCGCACGCGATTGATTGTCCCAAACAAAAGAACGTCACGCCTCCAGAGAGGCATACACCCGCAGAAGCAGAGATTTAAGCTGCTCCTGTTCCTGGTCGGACAGATCTCTGAGAAGAACCGCCTCGTTTTGCCCCATCTCCTCATGGTGCGCCTCGCACAGCGCCCGGCCCGCCGGAGTGATCTGCACCCGCTTCACCCGCCGGTCGCGGGCATCAGCGTAGCTGGTGATAAGCCCCTTCTTTTCAAGCCGCACAGCCACTCCCGCGGCGGTGGACTGGGCCACCCCAAACCCACGCTCCAGCTCCTTCAGCGTGGCGGTGCCGTCCTTCGACTGAACCAGGATGATCAGCATTCTTAGCTGGAAAAAGGTAATGTCATGCTTCTGCAGGGCGTTATTGGCCCGTTTTTCCAGGGTGTCGTTAATCCGCTTTATCAGCGCGCCGCACTCCACCTGGCCATCCGGCCCCAGATAACATTCGTCATCCCGCATCCTGTGTCTGCCCGCCTTTCATGCTTTCAAAATTTACAGGGTAAATCATAGCAAATCAATCGCCCACTGTCAATAGCGAGCGATTGATTTTTCAATTTGTTCATAATTACAATCCCTCCGGGGCAGGATCAGGTCTCCCGGAGGGGGTTCTTTTTGATTTGAGCATAACGCCGGGGGTAGCGGATTGGGGTAGGAGCCGTCTTTTCCACCACCAGGGCAGCATGGGTGACGTCCGTGCCGGGGATGGTGTAGGGCCGCATCTCCCGGAGACGGCCTCCCAGGGTAAGGATGGCGAAATCCGCCTCGTCCGCCTCCGTCTGGCAGTCCGAGCCTTTCATGGCGATAAACAGGCCGCCCCGTCCCACCAGAGGAAGGCACAGCTCCGCCAGTACGTTCAGCTCCGCAACCGCGCGGCTGACCACGATGTCGAACCCTTCCCGAAGCTGGGGCAGCTCCTCTGCTCTGCCCCAGATGCAGTTCACATTCTCAATTCCCAGGCGGCGGCAGGAGGCGTCCACGAAGTCCACCTTTTTTCCCACGCTGTCCAGCACCGTCAGGCGTATGTCCGGCTGAAGCACCCGCAGGGGAATGCCGGGAAAGCCCGCGCCGGTGCCCACGTCCGCCACACGCTTGCCGGAAAAATCCGCCACGGTCAGCAGGGCGGCGCTGTCCAGAAAATGCAGCCGGGCCATATCCGCCGGGTCAGTGATGGCGGGCAGATTCGTGACGCGGTTGGCGTCCGCCAGAAGCCGCCCATAGGCCGCCAGCGTCTCAACCGCCTCCCGCTCCGCCGGGATGCCCAGGGCCTCCAGCCCTTCTGTCAGGATGTTTTCCATAGCGTCTCCTTATATAACATAACAGAAAAAGGACGCGCATTCAGGCGCATCCTTTTTATTCTTGCTTTTTGAGATTTTGCCCTGCGGTCATTGTATCACACCG
>JAJQHT010000077.1 GCA_021199595.1 Oscillospiraceae bacterium | reverse complement strand
CTT
Source organism: Oscillospiraceae bacterium (assembly GCA_021199595.1). Classification (GTDB taxonomy): domain Bacteria; phylum Bacillota; class Clostridia; order Oscillospirales; family Oscillospiraceae; genus CAJOIG01. The sequence continues at coordinate 2,954 of JAJQHT010000077.1, read as the reverse complement.
GTATTTGAGAGGCTTTATAAGTACAGGCTGACAAAAATCGTGTCGTTTAAAATGGCGGGGGAGAGCCAGCTCGCTGTGATGAAGGAGGCCAGCAGGGACAGAACATAGACGTAGATGTACCCAGTGATAAGCGCCTCCAGCGCACCCAGCGCCCCGCCGAGGAGGCGGTTCGTGCGGTTGAGGATGCTGCCGCCACGCCTGCGGGAGGCGGCCAGCCGGGCCAGCAGACCGAACAGCAGAAGCGACACAATCAGAATGAGGATGGACAGCACGATTCGTATTACTCCTGTCAGCACCGGCTCCAGAACAGTCTGAACAATGGCCTGGGCCAGAGTGGTTCCGTCCGTGCGGAGCAGGGCGGTGATGGAGGCGATGTCCGCGTCGTTCACGACCTGACCGCCCAGCAGACCGCCCAGGCTGTCCAGTACCTCCTGCACGTCGTCCAGCGCCTCCGCGCCGCTGTTCATGGCGGCGATGGCGTCCGCAGTATTTTTTTTTTATTATTCTGCGACCACCGTGTTCTACACATAGTCGTCATAGATGGTCTGAGACCAGGTGAGTCCCCAGTTGGTGATAAGCACCACCGCCACCGCCCAGCCAAGCAGCCGCAGCAGTGCGGAGAGCATCCCCTGCCGCCAGCCCTTCACGACCATGGACAGAAACATGGCGACCAGTATTAAATCATAAATCCAGCTCATAGCCAGGCTCCTTTTCGTAAGACGGCTGAAAGGCTGTCAGCCGAACAGATAGCGGTAATAGTCCTTGTCGATGACGGATTCGGAAAAGCTGATTTTGTTCGATACAATCTGCTTGATGCGGGCGATATAGTCGTCGTCTACCGTGTATCCGTCGTTCGGATAGAAGGTGGCGGAGAAGGAGTCATATTTTCCCGCGACCGTGGCCCAGCTGTAGTTATTCCAGACGACCAGCGCCTCCGCGTCGGAGAACACGTCCCGTCCCACCAGAAGGCGGGAGTCAAATTCCAGTCCGAACAGGTTCGAGAGGGTGGGGACGATGTCCAGGCTGTAGGTAGGCTCGGAAATCTCGCAGGCCATGTCCTGATATTCGTTTTCCAGGCATTCGGACCAGATGATATGGACGTTGTGATCCTGCTCCCAGCTGTTTGTGTATTCATAGCCGTACAGATCTGTCACATAGTCCTCGGTATTGCCGAAGGTGGCGGTATTTTCCAGTCCATAGGGGTAGTGGTCAGAGGTCAGGCAGATGACGGTGTCGTCGGCGATGCCGGCCTCCTCCAGTATCTCAATCATGGATGTCAGCGCGTCCTCCAGCACCATATGGTAGCAGTAATAATACAGCGTCGTATCCTTATAGGTGTCGCCAAGCACCTCTCTGACCCGGTCAATATAGGTCGTGGACTTGATGTTGTCCGCGCTGTAGGGACAATGCCCGCTGATGGTCATATAATAAATGCTGAAGGGCTGCTTGTCAATATAGGTTTGCAGCGTGGATTCAAACATGACGATGTCGTTTGCGCTGTTCGCGCCCACGATGTCCTCCAGGCCGTTTCCGAACGCCAGGAAGGTGTCGTACCCCAGATTTGCATGGGTCAGGTTCCGGCTGTAGGTGGTATAGACCCCGTTGTGGAAGGCGGCGCTGTAATAGCCGAGCCGCTGGAGCTGGGAGCCGAGGGTGAAATAGTTTCGGTTGTCCTGCGAATCGAGCATACTCTGAACAGCGTTGACAGGCACAAGCCCCATCACGAAGGAGAACTCGCCCGTGGAGGTGCTGCCGCCCCAGGAGGGCTGATAATACTCGGAGAAATAAAAGCCGTTATGCACCAGCCGGTAAAGGGTGGGCGTCAGCTCCTCGTTTATCACGCAGTCGGAAAGCGCCTCGGCGCAGATGAGGATGAGGTTCTTCCCCTCAAACAGGCCGGTGTATTCGTTTTTGCTGCTGGCAGTCAGGGAGGAGACATACTCGTTCAGCGCGAGATAATCCTCGTCCACGGCGTTATAGGACGCGAAATCAATGTCCATGGCGTTCAGCCCATAGCCCTCCTCCGCCTCCTCGGCCTCCTCGGAGGTCTCAGCCGATTCCTCTGTCTCCGTCTCCGCTGCTTCGACGGTTTCCAGCACGAAGCTCGTGGAGGAGCGGGAGCGGGACGAATTGAGCCGCAGGCTTGTGATAAGCCCGAAGGTCTGCGTGGCGGTGTTGAACTCAAAGCCGTCCTTATATTTGCTGCTCTGCTTTCCCAGCGTGGCGGACAATACGCCCACGCCCTGCACCAGCAGCGCCATCACCAGCAGGATGCCCACGAAGGCGGGCGGATACCGCTTGGCCGGGATGCGCCGCCGTCCGGTGAAGATATAAAACAGCGCCGGCAGGAAAAACAGGAATATCTTCGGCAGGCCGAAGAAAATAGCCCGCAGCAAATCGGAGGTAAAGCCGCCGACCACCTGGCCGGTGCCGCTCGCGATGGAGGCGATGGTCATATATACCTGATAGCTGTACTGCACGAGACACTCCACCGTGTACAGCAGCGCAATGGCCAGCAGCAGGATAATGCTGATGACGCGGCTTATCCTCGCCCGGAACAGGCTCGTTAGGGCTGCGGCGGCCAGACCGGCGGCCAGACCGAAAATCACGGGATATATGAGGCTCTGGAAAAGCCCCGCGCTGCCGAACAGCCGCAGCAGAACCTCCTCATATACCAGTACCGCAGGGAACAGGGCGAGATGGGGCGGCGTCCAGGACTGCGCCCTATACCACGTCAGAAAATCGCGGCCTTTGCCGCGCAGGATGAAAAAGAACGCGCCCAGGCGCTCCTTTACCTTCTTGAAAAATGTGCCGATGCGCTCCTTCACGACCTTGTGCTTGGGCGGGGGCGAGGGTTTTAAATGGGCGGGCAAGACAAAACACCTCTCTTGTCTTTCGTTATCTTGTGTTACCTATTACAATAGTAAAGAAATGTTAATAACCCATATTATAAC
>JAJQHT010000298.1 GCA_021199595.1 Oscillospiraceae bacterium | reverse complement strand
GGAAAATTCCCCCTGCGGATTGAGGACACGGATCAGGCCCGCCTGGTGGAGGGCGCGGTGGACGTTATCTACAACACTCTGACGGACTGCGGCCTGGACTGGGACGAGGGGCCGGACAAGGGCGGCCCGGTGGGGCCGTATGTCCAGACGGAGCGGCGGGGGCTGTATCTGCCCTACGCTCAGCGGCTTGTTCGCCGGGGCCACGCCTATTATTGCTTCTGTGAGAAGGCGGCCTCGGAGGAGGACAGCGGCAACTTCGAGCGGGAGGCCGACCCCTGCCGGGAGCTGCCGGAAGCGGAGGTTCAGCGCCGTTTGGCGGCGGGGGACGCCTACGTCATCCGCCAGAAGATTCCCCAGGAGGGAACGACCACCTTCCACGATGAGATTTTCGGGGATGTGACCGTGCCTAACAAGGATTTGGACGACCAGGTGCTGATAAAGCGGGACGGCCTGCCTACTTATAATTTTGCGAACGTCATAGACGATCACCTGATGGGCATTACTCATGTGGTGCGGGGTTCGGAATATCTCTCCAGCTCCCCGAAGTATAACCTGCTGTATGAGGGCTTCGGCTGGGATATTCCCAAGTATGACCACTGCCCGCCGGTGATGCGGGACGCCCACAGCAAGATGTCCAAGCGCCACGGCGATCCCTCCTATGAGGATTTGGTGGAGGAGGGTTATCTCCGGGCGGCCATCGTGAACTATGTGGCGCTGCTGGGCTGGGCGCCCGGCGGGGAGCGGGAGATTTATTCCATCCGGGAGCTGGCGGAGGCGTTCGACGTTTCCGGCATATCCAAAAGCCCCGCGATTTTTGACAAGGAAAAGCTCACATACTTTAACGCCACCTACATCCGGGCCATGGAGCCTGGGGACTTTGCGGCGGCGGCGGAGCCGTACATCCGCCAGGCGGTGAAAAATCCGGCCATAGACCCCGCCGCCATCGCCGCCCTGCTTCAGCAGCGGACGGAGGTGCTGACGGATATTCCCGGCAAGCTGGGATTTTTCGACGCGCTGCCGGACTATGACACGGAGCTTTACGTTCACAAAAAATCCAAATCGGACAAGGAAAGCTCCCTGGCTATGCTGGAAGCGGCCCTGCCTGTGCTGGAGGCTCTGCCTGTCTGGGACGATGAGCATATCCACGACGCCATGACATCCCTGGCGGAAAAGCTGGGGGTGAAAAACGCCAAGCTGATGTGGCCGGTGCGTATCGCCGCCACCGGCACTGCCGTCACCCCCGGCGGCGCGGTGGAGCTGTGCCGCATTCTGGGCCAGGAGGAGACTATTCGGCGGCTGCGGGACGGCATGGCAAGACTTGCCTGATTTTCTCGCTGGTATAATTTGATAGCACATAAACGCCTTTTTTCGGACACACTACCGAAAAGAGGCGTTTTTGTTCAGAGCCTGTGAATAGAGGTTCTTATATGCTGATTGCCATACTTGCGCTGTTCGGCGCATACGGAGGAATGAGGAATATGAAAAAGAGAACGACGGTGCGGGTCATATCGTTTCTGTCTGCGGCGGTGGTGATTGCGGGCGTGTTTGCATGGACAGGGGGAAAAAAGGCCAGGAGCCTGGAGCTTTATGCCCGGGCCAACACCCAGCGGGCCTTTGAGGAGCTGGTGACGAGCGTGTCCGAGATGTCCACCGCCCTGGAAAAAAGCGTGTATATCACCGACCCGGCTTTGGAAGGGGCCATGTGTACCCAGATATTTGGCCGGGCGCTGACCGCCCAGTCCGCCATAGGCGTTCTGCCCTATTCCAGTCAGGAGCTGGAGCAGGCGGCCAGCTTTGTGGCGAAGGTGGGGGACTATGCCTGCACGCTGTCCCGGACGGTGGGCGTGAACGGCGGTTATTCCGATGAGGAGCTTGAAAACCTGAAAAGCCTGTCGGAGACCGCCTCCGTCATGGCGCTGAATTTGCAGGATATGCAGGCCCGGCTTCAGGCGGGAGAGCTGACCATGGAGGAGGTGTATACCGCCGCCTCTGCCGTGACAGGGGATGAGGAGGAGCAGGCCCCTCTGGCGGGAACCGCCTTCCAGACCATCGAGGAGGAATTTCCAGAGCTGCCGTCGCTCATCTATGACGGCCCCTTTTCCGAGGCGCTGACCACGGCGGAACCGGCGTATCTGGTCGATATGGAGCCGATAGACGAGGCCGCGGCCCAGAAGGCCGCCGCGAAATTCATGGACGTGGAGACCGGCACCGTTTCCGTCACGGGAGAGATTGGCGGGAACGTGCCCTGCTGGGTCTGCTCGATGAATCTGAACAATGGGAGCTATTCCGTCTATGTCACCAAGCAGGGAGGCCAGATATATAGCGCGCTTTGCTCCCGTGCGGCGGGGGAGGAGAAGTACTCCGTGGACGTGGGCCTTTCCATGGCAAGGAGCCTTTTGGATTCCTGGGGCTTTGAGGATATGGAGGAGAGCTATCACATCGTGGAAAACGGCGTGCTGCTGGTGAACTATGAATACGCTCAGGATGGGGTGCTTTGCTATCCTGATTTGATAAAGGTAGGCGTGGCGCTGGATAATGGAACGCTTATGCGCTATGACGCACAGGGCTATATCAGCGCGCATACGGAGCGGACGCTGCCCGACGTGGCAGTAACGCAGGAGGAGGTCCAGGAGAATCTGGCCGTCGCCCTGGCCGTTACGGGGCACAATCTGGCTGTTATTCCCTCCGATGGAGGTGAGGAGCGGCTGTGCCATGAGTTTATATGCGAGACGGAGACCGGGGAGCATTATATTTTATATGTGAACGCAGTCACCGGAGCGGAGGAGAAAATTTTGATTTTATTAGAGGATGAGAGCGGGACGCTGACCATATAAATTACGATTTATTCAAAAAAACTTCGCCGTCAAGGTCGAAAAAGGGTTGTATAGTTACCCCGAAGATGTTACAATAGTTACAATAGTGTGATTTGTTGAGATTAGCCGTAACGCAGAAAGGGTGCTACTATGAGCGTAAT
>JAJQHT010000241.1 GCA_021199595.1 Oscillospiraceae bacterium | reverse complement strand
CCGCCGATGCGATTTCCGTCATTTTCGAGCTGGTGCGGGATGTGAACGCCGCCGTATCCCCCGCCTCCGACCCCACAAAGGCCCTGGCCGCCGCCTGCCGGGATATTTTCCTGGAGCTGTGCGGTGTGCTGGGCATCCCATTCGGTCAGGCTGAGAGCCTGGATCAGGAGATAGAGGAGAAAATCGCCGCCCGTCAGGCCGCCAGAAAGGCCAAAAACTGGGCCGAGGCCGACCGCATCCGCGACGAGCTGAAGGCTGCTGGCATCGTTCTGGAGGACACTCCCCAGGGGGTGAAGTGGCACAGGGCGTAAAAAAACCGCATCATTATCCCCCCTCCAGCTATATAAGCCAGGAGGGGGGATCAGCCTGCGTTATGCGGCTCTGCCTGAGAGAGCGAGGGCAGGGCGGAAAAGATGTGGTTGACAACCGATAATCAGTATGTTATCATGTCTACGAGGGTAATCAATGATTACCCTCGTTTTTTCTTGTGTATAGGTAAACGCTGATTACTTTTATTTTTTTAACTTTTGGAGGGTATAACCATGATTTTTGAAAGTATCGCAGCCTTGATTGCCGACCGGCTGGAGTGCGACCCCGCGGACATCACCATGGACAGCAAATTTCACGACCTGGGCATTGATTCCCTGGACACGGTGGAGCTGCTGATGCAGCTGGAGGACGAGATTGGCATGGAGGTTGAGCTTGACCAGAAGGTAGAGACCGTGGGTGAGCTGGTGGCCTTCATTGAGGCGAAGAAGGCAGAGCAGGAGGGGTGATTAACAGTCCTATCTGTGAGATGCTGGGCATCCAGTACCCGCTGTTCCAGGGCGGCATGGCCTGGATCGCCGACGGGCGGCTGGCCGCCGCCGTGTCGGAGGCGGGGGGCCTTGGCATTATCGCCGCCGGAAACTCCCGGGCAGAGTATGTCCGGGAGCAGATCCACATTGCCCGGAGCCTGACCGACAAGCCCTTCGGGGTGAACATCATGCTTATGAGCCGCTACGCGGACGACGTGGCCGCCGTGGCGGCGGAGGAGCGTGTGGCGGCTGTCACCACTGGGGCGGGCAACCCCGCCGGCTATATGGCCATGTGGCGGGAGGCCGGGGTCAAGGTCATCCCCGTGGTGGCCTCCGTGGCTATGGCGAAGCTGATGGCCCGCGCCGGGGCCTCCGCCCTGATTGCCGAGGGCGGGGAGAGCGGCGGCCATGTGGGGGAGCTGACCACCATGGTGCTGGTACCCCTGGTGTGCGACGCCACAGACCTGCCCGTGATCGCCGCCGGCGGCATTGCGGATGGCCGGGGCGTGGCGGCAGCTCTGATGCTGGGGGCCTGCGGCGTGCAGGTGGGCACCCGGTTTCTGAGCGCGGAGGAGTGTACTATTCACCCCACCTACAAGGAGCGCATTTTAAAGGCCACCGACCGGGGTACTACGGTGGTGGGCAAGCGGCTGGATCACCCCATCCGCTGCCTGCGAAACGGCTTCACCCGGGCCTATTCCAAGGCGGAATACGGCGGCGCGCCGGATGAGGAGCTGGAAAAAATGAGCGTTGGCGCCTTTCGGGGCGCGGTGGAGGAGGGCAACTGGACGAAGAACTGCTTCATGTCCGGCCAGTCCGCCGCCATGGTTCATGAGATACAGCCCGCGGCGGTTATCGTGAAGGAACTGATGGAGGGCGCGGAGCCTTATCTTAAGGGGGCGGCGGCATGGGTAAAATAGCCTTTGTCTTCCCTGGCCAGGGGGCGCAGTACGCCGGGATGGGTCAGGAGCTGACCCAGAAAAGTCCGGCGGCGGCGGAAATCTTCCGCCAGGCCGAGGCGATTCGTCCCGGCACCTCCGCGCAGTGCTTTACCGGGAGCGAGGAGGAGCTGAAGGATACCGCCGTCACACAGCCCTGCCTGTTCACGGTGGAGCTGGCGGCTGCGGCGGCTCTGACCGAGGCCGGTATTCGGCCTCAGATGGCGGCGGGCTTCTCCTTGGGGGAGCTGGCCGCCCTGACCTGCGCCGGGAGCATGAGCTTTGCGCAGGGCCTGGCGCTGGTGTGTCAGCGGGGAGCCTTGATGCAGGAGGCGGCCCTGGCCCGCCCCGCCTTTATGGCGGCGGTGGTGAAGCTGTCCGACGAAGCGGTGCAGGAGGTCTGTGCCGCCTTCCAGGAGGTGTATCCTGTCAACTACAACTGTCCGGGCCAGATCACCGTGGCCGGGGCCATGGAGGAGAAGACGGCCTTCACCGCCGCAGTCAAGGCCGCCGGGGGCCGGGCGCTGCCCTTAAAGGTGCAGAGCGGTTTCCACTCCCCCTTTATGAACGACGCCTCCCGCCGGTTCGGGCAGGCGCTGGCGGGCTGTGACTTCGCTGCACCGGAAATCGGCGTATACGCCAATCTCACCGGGGAGGTCTATCCGGTGGACATTGCCGGAACCCTGACCCGGCAGATATGCTCCCCCGTTTTGTGGGAGAAATCCGTCCGGCGCATGGCCGCCGACGGAGCGGACACATTCATCGAGCTGGGGCCGGGCACCACCCTGGGCGGCATGATACGCCGCATTCTCCCAGAGGCCCGCATATGCAGCGCGGCGGACGCCAAGACTCTAGAGGAGACGATTCGGGAGGTAAAAGCATGGAGCTGAGAGACAAGGTTGCCGTTGTCACCGGCGGTTCCCGGGGCATCGGCGCGGCCATCACAAGAAAGCTGGCCTCCCTGGGGGCCGATGTGGCGGTGGTATACGCCGCCGGACAGGAGGCGGCGGAGACTGTCTGCCAGGGCTGCCGGGCGCAGTACGGCGTCAAGGCCGCCGCCTATGGTTGCGACGTGGCGGATTTTGCCGCCGTGAAGCAGCTTGCCGCCGACATCAAAAAGGAGTTCGGCACGGTGCATATTCTGGTGAACAACGCCGGTGTTACCCGGGACGGGCTGGCTATGGTGATGTCCGAGGCGTCCTATGACGCGGTGCTGGACACGAACCTGAAAGGCGCTTTCAACATGATTCGTC
>JAJQHT010000071.1:1779-2999 GCA_021199595.1 Oscillospiraceae bacterium | reverse complement strand
CGCCCGCGCCGTCCCGGCAGACCTCCACGCTTCCCGCAGCGGAGGCGAAGGAGACGCCTATCTGGTTTACGTCCACGTCCGCGCCGCTGTAGCCGATGGCGCAGAGAATGCGGCCCCAGTTTGCGTCCGCGCCGAACATCGCGGCCTTCACCAGGGAGGAGCATATGACCCCCTTGGCCATGGTCTTGGCGGCGGCTTCATTCTTGGCGCCGGTGACGCGGCACTCCAAGAGCTTTGTGGCCCCCTCCCCGTCGGCGGCGATGGAACGGCACAGCCAGACGGTAACGGTATTCAGTGCCTGCATGAACACATCGAAGTCCGGCCCCTCCGCAGTAATCGGGGCATTCCCCGCCATGCCGTTTGCGAGAACGGCCACCATGTCGTTCGTGGAGGTGTCCCCGTCCACGGAAATCATGTTGAACGTACCCTTCACGTCATGGGACAGAGCCTTTTGCAGAAGGGCGCTCTCAACAGCGCAGTCGGTGGTGATGAACACCAGCATGGTGGCGAGGTTCGGGTGAATCATGCCGGAGCCTTTCGCCATGCCGCCCATGCGGCAGGTGACGCCGCCGACACTGAACTCCACGGCAATCTGCTTCATGGCGGGGTCCGTGGTCATGATGGCCTCCGCCGCCGGGGCGCTGTCCAAAGACAGCCCCGCCACCAGGCCGGGCATTCCGGCGGCGATGGGGGCCACGTCCAGCCGCTGACCGATGACGCCGGTGGAGGCCACCAGCACGTCCTCCGCCGGGAGGGACAGCGCCTCTCCCGCCAGGCGGCACATCTCCTCCGCCACGGCGGGGCCGTCGGCGTTGCAGGTGTTGGCGTTGCCGCTGTTGCATACAATCGCCTGGGCCGCGCCGTCCGAAAGGTGCTTTTTCGTCACCAGCAGGGGCGCGCCCTTCACGAGGTTGCTGGTATACACCGCCGCCGCAGCGGCCCGTTTTTCACTGTATATCAGGGCCAGGTCGCGCTTTGTCCGATTTTTCCGCACGCCGCAGTGGACGCCGCTGGCCTGAAAGCCCTTCGGGGCGCACACGCCCCCTTGGATGATGTTCATAGCATTGCACTCCTAATATATCGTTCCGTCTGGTTATAAGGTAAGTCCCGTCGTCTCCTCCGCCCCCAGGATCAGGTTCAGATTCTGCACGGCGGCGCCGCCGGCGCCTTTGCCAAGGTTGTCGAACCGGGCGGACAGCAGCAGGCGCTCGCTGTTGCGG
>JAJQHT010000071.1:0-1769 GCA_021199595.1 Oscillospiraceae bacterium | reverse complement strand
CGTCCGATTCCGTCCCCTTCAAATCTCGCGCGAACAGGGCCACGGTGACCTCCATGCCGCTGTAGAAATCCCCCACGATGGGGCAGAAGATGGGAGCGGTGGTCAGGCCGGTGACGGCGGCCATCTCCCGCAGGTGCTTGTGACTTTGGTTCAGGCCGTACTGCCTCGGCGCGTCCAGAAGCCCGTCCCGCTCCGGGGCCTCGTACTGGGCAATCATTTTCTTGCCGCCGCCGCTGTAGCCCGTCAGGGAATGGCACACCAGAGGGGTGTCCGACGCAATCAGCCCCGCCTCCACCAGCGGATAGACCAGGGCGATGAAGCCGCTGGCGTGGCAGCCGGGATTGGCCACCCGCCGGGAGGACTGGATGCCGGAACGGAATTTCTCCCCCAGCTCGGGAAAGCCATAGACAAAGCGGCTGTCCGTTCGGTGGGCGGTGGAGGCGTCCAGCACCGTGACGGCGGGGTTTTCCACCATGGCCACCGCCTCGATTGCCGCCTCGTCCGGCAGGCACAGGACAGCCACGTCGCACCCGTCGTTGAGCATTTCCCGCTTGGCGGCCTGATTCTTTTTCAGCTCCTCCGGCAGCTGCACCAGCTCAATGTCCTTTCGCCCCGCCAGACGCTGGTGGATGCGCAGACCCGTGGTGCCGGAGCTGCCGTCGATAAATATGCGCTTCATGACGCGACCGCCTCCTGATTTTTGGAATAGACTCCTATTTTAAAGCCCTATAACTGTATTTTCAAGGGCTTATTCACGAATTTTATGAATATTTTCGGATTTTACAGGATTTTTTCAAAATTTATTCACCTCTATGCAGCCGACCATGGCGGCGTCCGGCCCGCTTCTGGCTGCTGTACCATACGTTTGGGGTAAACATCAGAATGACAGGGAAGATTTCGAGCCTTCCCATAATCATAAACAGGCACAGCAGCAGCTTAGACGCCTGGCTCCACACGGCAAAGCTCCCCATGGGGCCGACCAGCCCAAGCCCCGGGCCGATGTTCGACAGGCACGAGATGACGCTAGTGACCGTGGTCTCCAAATCCAGACCATTCAGGGACAGGAGAAGGCTCCCGCCTATCACCAGCAGGGCATACAGCAGAAGATAAATCAGCGTGCTGCGGATGGTCTCCGTGCCGATGCGCTCCCCGTCCAGCGTGACCCGGTTCACGGAGCGCGGGAACAGCTGCCGGTGCAGCTCCTGACCTGCCGCCTTCGCGGCAATCATGCAACGGGACATCTTCATGCCGCCGCCGGTGCTTCCGGCGCAGGCTCCCACCAGCATGAGCATCAGCAGGAGCGTCCGGGAGTACGCGGGCCAGAGATTAAAGTCCGCCGTGGCATAGCCGGTGGAGGAGATGATGGCCGTGACCTGGAAGAAGGAGTACCGCAGGCTCTGAATGAATCCGCCGTACTGGGCGCTGATATTCAACCCGATGGTGACGGTCGCAAACACAATAATCAGCAGATAGCAATACAGCTCCTGACTCTTGAAGCCCCGGATGGAGCGGCGGATAAGGGCGATATAGTAGAGGTTAAAGTTGATGCCGAACAGCAGCATGAACACCGCCGTGACTATCTCCACATAGGCGCTGCCGTAGCCTCCGATGCTCTCCGCCAGGACGCTGAAGCCGCCGGTGCCGGCGGTGCCGAAGGCCGTGACCAGCGCGTCATAGAGCGGCAGGCCCCCGCACAGGAGCAGCCCGGCCTCTACCACGGTCAGGGCGATATAGATTTTATACAGCGTGCGGGCCGTTTCCCGCATACG
>JAJQHT010000093.1 GCA_021199595.1 Oscillospiraceae bacterium | reverse complement strand
GCAGTACAAACAATGCTCTCCTTTGGTGCGCACTGATTTAGAGGATTGTTTGCTTCGCAGTTCGTTATAATGCGTCAGCGTGTGACACTGGAAACCTCCCCTGAAAGGGGAGGGGGACCATGCGCAAGCATGGTGGAGAAGTTTCCCCCGTAACCGGTACCCATCGACATCAACGAATCACAAATTTTTTAGGAGCAAAAAGGAGACGACACTATGTATAACCCCAAATCACGGAAGGCGGAGGAATTTATTGACCATCAGGAGATACTGGATACGCTGGCGTATGCGGACGCGAACAAGGGGAACGCGGCGCTTATTGATGAGATACTGGAGAAGGCCCGGCAGCTCAAGGGGCTGAGCCATCGGGAGGCTTCGGTGCTGCTCGCGTGCGAATTAGAGGACAAGAACCAGGAGATGTACGCGCTGGCGGAGCAGATTAAGAAGGACTTTTACGGCAACCGCATTGTGATGTTCGCGCCGCTGTATCTCTCGAACTACTGCGTGAACGGGTGCGTGTACTGCCCCTATCACGCGAAGAACAAGACCATTGCCCGCAAGAAGCTCACGCAGGACGAGGTGCGCGCGGAGGTCATCGCTTTGCAGGACATGGGCCACAAGCGCCTCGCCATCGAGGCGGGCGAGGATCCTATCAACAACCCCATCGAGTACATATTGGAGTGCATCAAGACCATATACTCCGTGCAGCACAAAAACGGCTCCATCCGGCGGGTGAACGTGAACATCGCGGCGACGACGGTGGAGGAATACAAAATGCTCAAGGACGCGGGGATTGGCACCTACATTCTGTTCCAGGAGACCTACCACAAGGAGAGCTACCAGAAGCTGCACCCCACCGGGCCGAAGAGCAACTATGCCTATCACACCGAGGCGCATGACCGGGCCATGGAGGCCGGCATCGACGACGTGGGACTGGGCGTGCTGTTCGGGCTGGAAATGTACCGCTATGAGTTCGCGGGGCTGCTTATGCACGCGGAGCATCTCGAGGCGGTGTTCGGCGTCGGGCCGCACACGATTTCCGTGCCGCGCGTCTGCCCGGCGGACGACATCGACCCGACGGATTTCGACAACGGCATCGACAACGACACGTTCGCGAAGATAGTTGCCTGCATCCGCATCGCGGTGCCGTATACGGGCATGATCGTCTCCACGCGCGAGAGCCAGGCGTCCCGCGAGCGGGTGCTGCATCTCGGCATCTCGCAAATTTCCGGCGGCTCCCGCACCAGCGTGGGCGGCTATGTGACGCCGGAGACGCCGGCGGAAAACTCCGCGCAGTTCGACGTGTCCGACCAGCGCTCCCTGGACGAGGTGGTGAAGTGGCTGATGGACATGGGCTACATCCCCTCCTTCTGCACGGCGTGCTATCGCGAGGGGCGCACCGGCGACAGGTTCATGTCGCTCTGCAAGAGCCGTCAAATCATGAACTGCTGCCACCCCAACGCGCTCATGACCCTAAAGGAATACCTGATGGACTACGCCTCCCCGGAGACGCGGGCCGTGGGCGAGGCGCTGATAGCAAGGGAGCTGGAAAATATTCCCAAGGACAAGGTGCGGGAGATTGTCGTCGAGCGGCTGGGCCGGATAGAGGCCGGCGAGCGGGACTTCCGCTTCTGACGGGGGCTGCGCTATGAGCCTGAACGACACCCCCTCCGCGAACCGCGTACACATCGCCTTTTTCGGGCGGCGCAACGCGGGGAAATCCAGCGTGGTCAACGCCGTCACGGGCCAGGCGCTCGCGATCGTCTCCGACGTGAAGGGGACGACCACCGACCCGGTGCAGAAGGCCATGTAGCTGCTGCCGCTCGGCCCGGTCGTTATCATCGACACCCCCGGCATCGACGACGAGGGCGCTCTGGGCCGGCAGCGTGTGGCCCGCACCATCCAGGTGCTGAACAAGACGGACATCGCCGTGCTGGTCGTGGACGCCGCCATCGGCATGACCGGGCCGGAGGAGGAGCTTGTGCGCCTGTTTCAGGCCCGCGCCCTGCCGTATATCATCGCCTATAACAAGACGGATCTGACGCCGGACGCGGCGCTTCCGGACAACGCCATGGCGGTCTCCGCGCTGACCGGGGCGGGCATCCATGAGCTCAAGGAGGGGCTTGCGCATATCGCGGCCTCGGACAAGCCGGAGCGGCGGCTTATCGGGGACTTGCTCCAGGCAGGGGACGCGGTGGTGCTGGTCGTTCCCATCGACACCGCCGCGCCCAAGGGGCGGCTTATCCTGCCGCAGCAGCAGGTCATCCGGGACTGCCTGGAGGCCGGGGCCATGCCCATGGTCTGCCGGGAGAGCGAGCTGGAGGCGGCGCTCAAACGCCTTGCCGCGCCGCCGCGCATGGTCGTGACGGACAGCCAGGTGTTCGAGGCAGTGTCCGCCGCCGTGCCGGAGGAGATACCCCTGACCTCGTTTTCCATTCTAATGGCGCGGTACAAGGGGAACCTGCACACGGCGGTCTCCGGCGCGGCGGCGCTCGCGGGCCTGCGGGACGGGGACAGGGTTCTCATCTCCGAGGGCTGCACCCATCACCGCCAGTGCGACGACATCGGCACCGTAAAGCTGCCGCGCTGGATCCGGGCTTACGCCCACGCGGAGCCGGAATTTTCCTGGACGTCCGGCACGGAGTTTCCGCAGGATTTGAGCCAATACCGCATGGTGATACACTGCGGCGGCTGTATGCTCAACGAGCGGGAAATGCAGTATCGCTTCCGCCGCGCGGCGGAGGAAAACGTCCCCATCACGAACTACGGCACCGCTATCGCCTGCATGACCGGCATTTTGCGGCGCAGCCTCGCGCTGTTTCCCGACGCGGCGGCGTTATTAGTTTGACAGCTATTCTCCAACAGTTTATAATGGCTTTAGTAAACATGGAAAACCGTCTCAGACTGAAAGGAGAAATCAATGAAAACCAAACGAATCCTGTCCATCCTTCTGGTCGTGGTTATGTGCCTGGCCCTGGCGGGGAACGCATTTGCCTCCTCGGAGGCATCG
>JAJQHT010000148.1 GCA_021199595.1 Oscillospiraceae bacterium | reverse complement strand
GCCAGATATGGAAGCGCTGCTGTGAGCTTTTCCGTGTAAGGCCCTGGCGTGGAGGCGGCCCCGGCTCCGCCGCGCTGCGCATCAAAATTCAGTGGTACAGCGAGGTGCGCGACCAGACCGTGCAGGTGAATAACGCCCACAACGTATACCTGGGCTATCTCATCGACATCGGCCTGCCGGGGCTTTTCTGCTATCTGGCCGCCATCGTTTGCAGCCTGATCACCTGGTTCCGCCGCCGGGACAGCGCTCTCTACGCTGCCCTGGGCTGCGGCCTGCTGTGCTACTGGATACAAGACCTGTTCGGCCTGGGCCTGACGCTGACCGCCCCTATGATGTGGGTCGTTTGGGGGCTGCTTGAGAGCGGTTTCCAGCCCCCCAAAAAAGCCTCCGCAACCGCTGGTTGACAAATTGACCGGCCCGGTTGGTAGCCTGTAACCGGCGGATCTGATAAAATGAGCAGGCGCTGGAACGCAGCGTTATTCCCGCCAATGGGCGGAAAATCGGGAGGTTTTTATGACATTTGCAGACAAGCTGATACAGCTCCGCAAACGGTGGGACTGGTCGCAGGAGGAGCTGGCCCAGCGGCTGGATGTTACCAGGCAGTCCGTCTCGAAATGGGAGGGCGCCCAGTCCGTCCCGGAGCTGGAAAAAATCGTGGCCCTTTCCCGGCTGTTCGGCGTCAGTACGGACTATCTTTTAAAGGACGAGCTGACGGAGGAGCCGGAGGACGGGCCGGAGCCGCCTCCACCCCTGGCTCCGGCCCCGACGGAGGAAAGCGTCCTGTTCCGCCAGGTGTCCATGGGAGAGGCGGAAACCTTTCTCGCCGTTCGGGAAGCCGGGGCCAGGGCCATTGCCTGGGGGTGCTGCTGTGCATTGATTCCCCCATGCTTCTGATTTTTTTGGCCGCCCTCAGCGAGTACGGCTCCGGCTCCTTTTCCCCGTCTCTCGCCATTGGGCTGGGCATGACCGCCCTGCTGGTCATGGTGGCGGGGGCGGTGGCCCTTTTCATCTCCGTCGGCGGGAAATCCGCCCCCTTTGAATATCTGGAAAAGGAACCCTTCGACACGGAGCCGGGGGTCAGGGAAATGGCGGAGGCCCGCCGGGAGCAGTACCGAGACGCCTATATCCGGCATAACATCCTGGGCTGCTGCCTGTGCGTGCTGTCCGCCGTTCCCCTGATGTTTCTGTATATGACCGAGCAAACCGAGAATTTCCTGGGTGTGACCCTGCTGCTGGCCTTCTTTCTCATGGTGGGCGTCGGGGTCTTTTTCCTGGTGCGGGGCGGCGTCCGGTGGGAGAGCTTTCAGAAGCTGCTTCAGGAGGGGGACTACACCAGGGAGAAAAAGAGCGCCGACCACGCCCTGTCCGCCGTCTACTGGCCGGTTGTCACCGCCATTTATCTGGCGTACAGCCTCCTAACCTTCAACTGGGACTGGAGCTGGATCATCTGGTGCGTCGCAGCAGTACTCTTCCCCGCCGTTTCCTCGCTTGAGAAAGCCGTCAGGGGGCGGTGATACATAAATACATGCGCCCGCCGCCCGGTCATTTTCACGCTGGGCCTTTGGGTCAGCGCGGCCTCTGTCCTGGCGGTCTGGGTCATCTACTGGATTTTCCGCAAAAATCCCAAAAGGCACTGGCGGGGAACCGGCCTGGCCCTGGTGGTAGTCATCCCTCTGGCTGTTGTTATCAACCATTTGGCCGCGTGGTTCACCACAGGCCAGCCCCTCCCCCTGGCATCCGACGCCCTCAACGCCGAATCACCCTCCTCCTGGCCCTGATGTGCTTCGGCATGGACTATATGACGCGGCACAGGCCGGGCGGGGAATGAGAGAAGACAGAAAATGGCGAGACAGGGTAATCCTATCTCGCCATCTTTTTATGCGCCCTAATACGGGCTAATCTCCATGGTCGGGTCGTCCGCGCCTTTTTCTATGGCACGGATTTCGGCCCAGTAGCCGCCGTGGTCGCCGATTTGGACGAAGACACGGTCTCCTACCCGGTGGCCCAGGACGGCCTGGCCCACGGGGGATTCCTTGCTGATAAGGCCCTTCATGGGGTTTTGCCGCAATGTCGTCACCAGGGTGATGACCTCCTCCTCTTTCTCGTCCTCCATGAACAGCGTCACCCGGTCAAACAGCCCCGCCTCGTCCGCCTGGGAGGACGGCTCGATCACCACGGCGGAGGCAATCATCCGCTTCAAATACCGTATGCGGCTCTCGTTTTTATTTTTGGCCTGCTTGGCGGCCTTATACTCAAAATTTTCCGACAAGTCCCCAAAGGCCCTGGCGGTCTGCACATCCTCGATCAGCTTCGGTCTCAGCTCCGTCTCCCGATAGTCGATCTCCTGCTGCATTTTCTGAATGTCTACCGCTGTCAATTCGTCGTGCATACTATCCTCTCCTTAATTCGATTCATTTTTCAGTTCCACCTCCGCCATACACCGGCGGCGGAGGTACCACAACACGGTCTGGCCCACGGGCTTTTGAAACATCCGCTCCATGGCCAGGGCATAGGCGGCGAGCTGGGCGCGATAGCGCTCCGGCTCCACCGTCCCGTCGGTCTTGAAGTCGATGACGGTCAGCACCCCCTTCTCCTCAATGCAGCAGTCCACCACCCCCTGCAAGAGAACGGTTTCCTCCTCTGGGGCGTTTTCAAACCACCGGCTGGCCGGGCAGAGAAGGGAGAACCGAAGCTCCCGCGCCACCCTGTCAGCCCGGAACACCCGCTGGCCCAGGGGTGAGCGGAAGAAGGCCAGAATATCCTCCGGGACCACGGCCTCCGCCTGCCGCTCCTCCAGAAAGCCCATATCCCGCAGCCGGGCGATCTCCCCGGCCACCTCTGCTTCAGAGCCGGTTTTGGAAAAATCTATATACTGCATCACCAGATGGGCCGCCACGCCCCGCTCCGCCCCGGTCAGGGGCGCGTCCTTTTTTCCAAAATCCGGGACGCGGACGCGCCGCCGGGGGCGATTTTCCGGCAGCTCCGCCGCCTCCGGGTCGGCGCTGTCACGGGTCAGCTC
>JAJQHT010000119.1 GCA_021199595.1 Oscillospiraceae bacterium | reverse complement strand
CGGACGGGCATAATGCCCTGAAACTCCGCGTCCCGGCCCATTTTGCAGGAGCCGAGGGCGGAATCCCCCTCCACGATGTAAAGCTCCCGGCGCTCCGGGTCGCGGCTGCGGCAGTCCACGAATTTTTCCACCCGGCTCATAATGTCCATAGAGCCGGTCAGCTTCTTTTTGATGTTCAGCCTGGCCCGCTCCGCCTGCTCCCGGCTGCGCTTGTTGATAAGCACCTGCTCCGCCATGCGGTCGGCCTCGGCCTTATGCTCGATGCACCAGACCTCCAGCTGCTCCCGGAAAAAGGCGGTCATGGCGTCCTGGATGCCCTTGTTGGTGATGGCCTTTTTCGTCTGGTTTTCATAGGAGGTGCGGGTGGAAAAGCAGTTCGTCACCAGCACCAGGCAGTCCTGCACGTCCTGGAAGGAGATTTTCGACTCGTTTTTCTGGTATTTCCCCATCTGCTTGATATAGGCGTCCACGGCGTAGACGAACCCGGCCCTGGCGGCCTTGTCCGGCGCGCCCCCATGCTCCAGCCAGGAGGAGTTGTGATAGTATTCCAGCAGCGTCACTTGGTTTGAAAAGCAGAAGGCGGCGGAGAGCTTCGCCTTATATTCCGGCTTGTCCGCCCTGTCCCGGCAGCGGCGCTCCGATTCCATGAACACCGGGGCGGTCAGGGTCGCCTCCCCGGCGATCTCCGACACATAATCCAGTATGCCGTTTTCATAGAGATATTCCGTAGTCTCGAATTTATCCCCGTGCTGGATGCGGAGGCGGAAGGTAACGCCCGCGTTCACCACCGCCTGGCGGCGGAGGGTCTGGCGGAACCACTCCTCCGGGATGTCGATGTCCGTGAACACGGCCAGGTCTGGCCGCCAGTGGTGGGTGGTGCCGGTCTTTTTCCGGTCGGCGGGGGATTTTTTCAACTCCCCCACGATGCCGCCCTTTTCAAAGTGCAGGTCGTAGCGGCTGCCGTCCCGCCAGACGGTCACGTCCATATATTCCGAGGCGTACTGGGTGGCGCAGGCCCCCAGCCCGTTCAGGCCCAGGGCGTACTCATAGCCCTCGCCGCCCTCGTCGTCATACTTGCCGCCGGCGTACAGCTCGCAGTACACAAGCTCCCAGTTATAGCGTTTCTCCGCGCTGTTCCAGTCCACGGGGCAGCCCCGGCCAAAATCCTCCACCTGGATGGAGTGATCCTCGAACCGGGTGACGGTGATGAGCTTGCCGTATCCCGCCCGGGCCTCGTCGATAGAGTTTGAAAGGATCTCAAATACAGAGTGCTGGCAGCCCTCCAGGCCGTCCGATCCAAAAATGACCCCGGGGCGCTTGCGCACCCGGTCAGCCCCCTTGAGCTGGCTGATGCTCTCGTTGCCATAGGCTTGTCTGCTTGGTTTCGCCATGCAAAAATTTCCTCGCTTTGTTCCGTTCTCGTTCCGGCCTGCCGCCGGTGGACATAATACTCCAATATACTGATTAGTATAGCACAAAGCCCGGAAAAATCAAGAAGGGGCGGAGGAACACACGTCCCCCGCCCAATGGCCATGGCTTCTTTCTTTCTGGGACTATTATATGTCTAAATCCCGAAAAACACAAATACAATATATGGAACCTATGGAAACAGGAGGACAAGTCTCATGCCGGACTATATGATAAACGCCCTGTTCGTCACCTGCGGGCTGATGCTGCTCGTCCGGCTCGCAGAGCTTATCCGCCGGGCGGCCCGGCCTCTGCTGCGGCTGGGGCTGCACGGTCTGACCGGTCTTGTCCTGCTGCTGATGGGAAACACCGTGGGGAGTCTGTTCGGCATGGGTCTTGGATTAAACGGTCTGACCGTGGCCGTATCCGCCGCTCTGGGCGGGCCGGGCGTGGCGCTGCTGTGGGCCGTGCGATATGTGATTGTATCTTAGATTCCCGCAAAAACGCAAAAGCAGCGGGAAAACGTCCCAGATTTTATGACACATTATACAAATCTAATGATTTTTGCAAAATTTCTGTTGACACCGGGACAGGCCCGTGCTAGTATATTAAGCGAAAATTGAATCGCTTTTCGATAGAGGCGCGGTTTTCATCAGTACCGTCCCGGCAAGGCCAGGCAGCCGCCGGATGGGAAAGGGAACGCCGCCGAAGCGTTTGGAGCGTGCCTGCTCTCCTTGCGCTGGGTCATTGGGGAATACCCAATGGACTGTCACAAGTACTTGTGGAGCGCTGTCAATGGCCGTTCGGCTTGCCCCTTTCTTTGGGAGGCATATACCGTATATCCTATGAACCGCTTGACGCAAGCGGTTCATTTTTTCGTTCCCGGGCCGCGTCCCCCGGGAGCGCATCCAAAAGGGACGCAAGAGAATTTATTGAGAAAGGCAGATAAAAACCATGAAGAGACTTTTTGCGCTGCTGCTGGCCCTGGTGATGGTATTCGCCCTGGCCGCCTGCTCCTCCTCCAGCTCCGACAACGCGGAGGACGATACCGTCATTCAGGGCCTGGAGGACGGGGTTCTTACCATTGCCATGGAGTGCGCCTACGCCCCCTACAACTGGACCCAGTATGACGACTCCAACGGGGCCGTTCCCATCTCCGGCTCCGACGGGGAGTACGCCAACGGCTACGACGTAATGATCGCAAAGCTCATCTGCGAGTATTACGGCTGGGAGCTGGAGGTCATCCGCACCGACTGGGACTCCCTGGTACCCGGCGTGCAGTCCGGCATTTATGACGCGGTCATCGCCGGTCAGTCCATGACCGAGGAGCGCTCCGAGCAGGTGGACTTCGCCGGCCCCTACTACTACGCCTCCATCGTGTGCGTCACCCTGGCGGACAGTGAGTACGCCTCCGCCACCGGCCTGACCGACCTGGCTGGCGGCACCTGCACCGCCCAGATCGCTACCATCTGGTATGACAGTATGCTGCCCCAGATCCCCGACGCCCAGATCCAGACCGCTGCGGAGACCGCTCCCGCCATGCTCATGGCTCTGGAGACCGGCACCGTTGCCTTCAGCTGCACCGCTATGCCCACCGCCATGGGCGAGGTAGCCGCCTATG
>JAJQHT010000334.1 GCA_021199595.1 Oscillospiraceae bacterium | reverse complement strand
GATATATACAGCCCTGTCCGTCGGGTTCCCGCCGGAGGACGTTTGCTTTCACGGCTGCGCAAAGCCCTGGGCGGAGATAGAATACGCCGTGAAGGCCGGGGCGGGCCTTTTCGGGGTGGACAGCCTGGAGGAGCTGGCCCGCATCGACCGCTGCGCCGGGGAAAACGGTGTTCGCCAGCGGGTGCTTCTGCGCGTTACGCCGGGGATAGACCCCCACACCTTCAGCGCCGTGGACACCGGCCAGGTGGACTGCAAATTCGGTGAGGCCATCCAGACCGGCCAGGCTATGGAAATGATTCGCCGGGCGCTGGCCTCCAAGAACATCCAGGTGGCGGGGTTCCACTGCCACATCGGCTCCCAGATCGGCGGGCCGGAGCCGCTTATGCAGGCGGTGGACATTATGCTGGATTTCATGGATTCTGTACGCCGGGAGCTGGGCTATACCGCCGGGGTTCTGGATCTGGGCGGCGGCCTGGGCGTCCCCTATACGGCGGAGGAGCCAACTGTGGATTATGCCGCCGTCATCCGCAGCGTGGGGGAGCATCTCAACCGCCGGTGTCAGGCGCTGGATTATCCTCCGCCCGCCGTATTCATGGAGCCGGGGCGGAGCATTGTGGCCGCCGCCGGGGTGACGCTCTATACCGTCCAGGATGTGAAGTCTATCCCGGGCTGCCGGGACTATGTGTTGGTGGACGGTGGCATGACGGATAACCCCCGCTACGCCCTGTATCAGGCCCGGTATACCGCCCTGATTGCCAACCGGGCCGGGGAACCGGCGGACTGCGCCGTTACGCTGGCGGGCCGCTGCTGCGAGAGCGGGGATTTAATCGGGGAGGATATGCCCATGCAGCGCGCCGCTGTGGGGGATATTGCGGCGGTGCTGGTGACAGGGGCCTATAACTACTCCATGGCCTCCAACTATAACCGCATCCCCCGCCCCCGGTGATCATGGTGAGAAACGGCGAGGATCGCCTTGTCGTCCGCCGGGAGACCCTGGAGGTTTTGGTGTCCTGCGACATATAAGAGGTAAGGGAGAAAAGATGAAAACCGTTGCCATTGTGGGCATTGAGAAAAATTTAAAGCATTATATCGCCGCCGTGCATGGGCTGGCGCTTGAGCCGGTTGTCACCACGGCTCCCGCCGCTGCGGCGGCCTGCGACGGACTGCTGCTGCCGGGAGGCGGGGACATCGATCCGGCCCTGTTCCACGCGGAAAACTGCGGTTCCACGGACATCGACCGGCCCCTGGACGAGGCGCAGCTGGAGGCCCTGGCCCGGTTTGTCCAGGCGGAGCGGCCCGTGCTGGGCATCTGCAAGGGCCACCAGGTCATCAACGTCTATTTCGGCGGAACCATCATTCAGGATCTGGCTACCGCCCCGGCCCACCGGCATTTGGGCGAGGCCGGGGACAACGTCCATCCGCTGATTGCTTATTCCGGCTCACCGCTGTATGACCTGTACGGCGGCCATATCGCCGTGAACAGCGCCCATCATCAGGGCCTGGGGGCCGTTGGGACGGGTTTGCGCGTCATTGCTGCTGCCCCGGACGGCACGGTGGAGGCCATCGTACACGACAGCCTCCCCATCCTGGGGGTGCAGTTCCACCCGGAGCGGATGTGCTTTGCCAAGGCCCGCCCGGACACGGCGGACGGGGAGCCGCTGCTGCGGCATTTTAAAAATCTGCTGGACGGGTAAGCTGTCCGGCCAGGGAAAAAGAAAAAAAGGAAAGGGTTATACGTATGAATGCAATGGACGAGCTGCGGGCCGCTGACCCCGCGGTGGCGGAGGCCCTGGAAGGGGAGCTGCTCCGCCAGAATCAATATATCGAGCTGATTGCCTCGGAAAACTGGGTGTCTCCCGCCGTGCGGGCGGCCCAGGGCAGTGTGCTGACCAACAAATACGCCGAGGGTTACCCCGGCAAGCGGTATTACGGCGGCTGCCAGTACGCGGACGCGGTGGAGGAGCTGGCTATCGAGCGGGCCAAGGCGCTTTTCGGCGCGGGGTACGCGAATGTCCAGCCCCACTCCGGGGCCCAGGCCAACATGGCGGTGCAGTTTGCCCTGCTCAAGCCCGGGGACACGGTGCTGGGCATGAGCCTGAACCATGGCGGCCACCTGACCCACGGCAGCCCCGCCAACTACTCCGGCATCTATTTCCACTTTGTCCCCTATGGGGTGGGGGACGACGGCTTTATCGACTATAACCAGGTGGAGGCCCTGGCTGTGGAGCATCGGCCCAGGCTGATTATCGCCGGTGCCAGCGCCTATGCCCGCACCATCGATTTTGCCCGGTTCCGGGCCATCGCGGACGAATGCGGCGCTCTGCTTATGGTGGATATGGCCCATATCGCCGGGCTGGTGGCGGCGGGCCTGCACCCTAATCCCATCCCCTACGCGGACGTGGTGACGGCCACCACCCACAAGACCCTCCGGGGGCCGCGGGGCGGCCTGATCCTGGCCTCCCAGGAGTCCATGGAGAAAAACCAGTTCAATTTCAACAAGGCGGTGTTCCCCGGCATCCAGGGCGGCCCCCTTATGCACGTCATCGCCGCCAAGGCTGTCTGCTTCCAGGAGGCCCTCAGCCCCGCCTTCCGGGATTATCAGCGCCAGGTGCTTGCCAACGCCCAGGCCCTGTGCGGCGGGCTGATGGCAAGAGGCGTCCAAATCGTCTCCGGCGGCACGGACAATCATCTCATGCTGGTGGATCTGACCGCCAGCGGACGCACCGGCAAAGAGGCGGAGGCCCTGCTGGAGCAGGCCCACATCACCGCCAATAAGAACACCATCCCCAACGACCCCCGTTCCCCCTTCGTCACCAGTGGTCTCCGGCTGGGGCCGCCCGCCGTGCCGCGCCGGGGCATGACCGCGCAGGACATGGACAGGATTGCCCAGGCCATTGCCTCTGTTATCCGCGAGGGGGAGGCGCCGGTACCCCCTCCCCGGGCCGAGGCCGCGCCGCGGTGCGCCCGGTAACCCCTGCGGTAACGGATAGTTTATATCATGGGGCTTAAACACAAAGGCCGCTGCCGACGAATAAGACGGGGAT
>JAJQHT010000069.1 GCA_021199595.1 Oscillospiraceae bacterium | reverse complement strand
GGGCCATGTTTTCCTCGATGGTCATGCCCGGGGCGCTGCCCCGCATGGGATCCTGGCACAGGCGTCCGATCTCCTTGGCCCGCTTATACTCCGGGAGGAAGGTGATGTCCTCTCCATCCAGAACGATGGAGCCGGTGTCGGCATAGAAGCTGCCGGCAATCGCATTAAAGAGGGTGGATTTTCCCGCGCCGTTCGCGCCGATGATGGTGACGAACTCCCCCTTGTCCAGATGGAGAGACAAATCCTCGATGGCGGTTTTTTCGTTCACGGTGCCGGGGTTGAAGGTTTTGGAGATATGGGAAAGGGTCAGCATATCACTTCTCCCCCCTTCCGGCCTTTTGGGGCCGATGCTCCAGGCGGCGCTTCAGCATGGGCCACTGGGTCTTGAAGTACGGCCCCGCGATAGCGATAATGACGATGACAGAGGACACCAGCTTGAGCATGGAGGCGGGCATATTGAACCGCAGGGCGACGGTATACACCAGCCGGAAGATGAAGGAGCCGAGCACCACGCCGATGGCCCGGCGGGTCACGCCGCCCTTGCCCATGAACGTCCCGCCGATAAGCAGGGAGGCCAGGGCAATCGTCACCATGCCGGAGCCGATGTCAATGTTCACGGACTTCTGGCTCTGGGCCAGGAGGCAGCCGGAGAGGCCGGTGAAGGCGTTTGCAACGCACAGGCCGACCGTGGTGGTGAACACCGGGTTTATGGAGGAGGAGCGCACCATGTCCGGGTTGTTCCCCGTGGCCCGAATGGCAAGGCCCAGGCGTGTGCGGAGAAACACAGACAAAAACGCCACCACCAGCACCACCGCAATCAGCGCCACCACGAGCTTATACTGCCCGGACAGGAAGGTGCCCGCAAGGGCGTCCTTCATCATGGTGAACACCGTTTCGGTCTTATTCATATTCACCAGGGAGGAGTTTCCCATGACGGCGATATTGATAGAATACAGCCCTGTATTCACAATGATGCCGGCAAGCAGGCTCTCCACCCCCATGCGCGTCTGCAAAAGGGCGGTGATGAAGCCGGAGACGATTCCGGCAGCCATGGCTGCCGGGATGGAGAGCCACGGATGGCCGGAGACCGCCACCATAGCCCCCACGGCCGCGCCCAGGGTGAAGCACCCGTCGGTGGACAGGTCGCAGACGTTCAGCATGGAATAGCTCAAAAACAGGGCCAGCACGGTCAGGGAGCACAAAAGCCCCAGCTCCAGCGCCGTCTGCGTCAGGCTCAGGATGGTTGATATGGACATGAGTGTAGGTTCCTCCTTCGATTGAGGGCGGCGGAAATCCCGCCTCAATGCTTCGCGTTGAGTATAATAATTATACACAAGCCGGGGGCGGGGCGTCAAGCCTCGCTCCCGGCGAATGGATGTGTTTTTCAGGTTCCCGGAACGACAGGCAGCGTGGCAAAGCTCTTTTCCAAATCCTCGTCCGTGGGGATGGAATCGGTCATGGTGCCGTCGTTAAAGGACTGATAGGCCACCAGGTCGAAATAGCCGGTGCCGGTCAGACCAAAGAGGATGGTTTTCTCCTCGCCGGTCTCCTTGCAGCGCATGGCCTCGTCCATGGCCACCTTGATGGCGTGGCTGCTCTCCGGCGCGGGCAGGATGCCCTCGGCCCGGGCGAACTCCTCCGCCGCCTGGAACACGGCGGTCTGCTCCACGGCCACGGCCTCCATCAGGCCGTCGTAGTAGAGCTGGCTCAAAATGGGACTCATGCCGTGGAAGCGCAGGCCCCCGGCGTGGTTCGGCGAGGGGATGAACCCGCTGCCCAGCGTATACATCTTCGCGAGGGGGCAGATCTTTCCGGTGTCGCAGAAGTCGAAGGCGAATTTGCCTCTCGTGAAGCTGGGGCAGGAGGCCGGCTCCACGGCGACGATGCGGTAATCCCGCTCGCCCCGGAGCTTCTCCCCCATGAAGGGGGCGATCAGGCCGCCCAGGTTGCTGCCGCCCCCGGCGCAGCCGATGATAACGTCCGGCACAATGCCGAATTTATCGCAGGCGGTCTTGGCCTCCAGGCCCACCACGGACTGATGCAGCAGCACCTGATTCAGCACACTGCCCAGCACGTAGCGGTAGCCGGGATTGGTGACGGCCACCTCCACGGCCTCGGATATGGCGCAGCCCAGGCTGCCGGTGGTGCCGGGATGCTCGGCCAGGATTTTCCGGCCCACCTCGGTCTCCATGGAGGGGGACGGGGTCACGGACGCGCCGTAGGTGCGCATGACCTCCCGGCGGAAGGGCTTCTGCTCATAGGAGACCTTCACCATATACACCTTGCAGTCCAGGTCGAAATAGGCGCAGGCCATGGACAGGGCGGTGCCCCACTGTCCGGCACCGGTCTCCGTGGTGACGCCCTTCAGGCCCTGCTTTTTGGCGTAATACGCCTGGGCGATGGCGGAGTTCAGCTTATGGCTGCCGCTGGTGTTGTTGCCCTCGAATTTATAGTAAATCTTCGCGGGGGTGCCCAGGCGCTTTTCCAGGTTATAGGCCCGCACCAGTGGGCTGGGGCGGTAGGTTTTATAATACTCCCGAATCTCCGCGGGGATGGGAATATAGGCGGTGTCGTCGTCCAGCTCCTGCGCCACCAGCTCCTCGCAGAAAATGCCGCCCATCTCCTCCGCCGTCAGGGGCTGGCCGGTGCCGGGATTCAGCAGGGGCGCGGGCTTGTTTTTCATGTCCGCCCGGACGTTATACCACTGGGTCGGCAGCTCGCTCTCGTCCAGATAAATTTTATAGGGGATGTCGCTCATAATTCCAGTTCCTTTCCCCGCCAGCGGCGGAAGACTTTTCCTATTTTACGTTAGATTATGCCGGGCGAGGGATTTTGTCCGCTGAAACTTATGGCATCGCCAAAAGCGCTGCCCTTTTGCGCCCGTGGGCGCAAAAGGCGTCGCATAAGTTCACGACGCGCTACGCGCTAAAAAAGCTCCAATGGAGCTTTTTACGAGAACCACACTGCAAGTAAGCTATAACCGTTTACCGTCGCCGTTTGGTCCTCTTTTCCCTCTCCAGGGAAAAGGCAGTGCTAAACGCGCTGCCCTTTTGCTCTCCTGCGG
>JAJQHT010000322.1 GCA_021199595.1 Oscillospiraceae bacterium | reverse complement strand
GTTGTTGTCAACCCCTTAAATTCATTTATCGTATTGACCCGCGGAAAAAAAGCGCGTATAATGGTTCTGTTCAGGAAAAAACGATGTTTCCCTGAGCGAAAATAACAGAAAAGGACGTGGTCGCAGTGAAGGAAAAGCTGTCCGCGAAAAATTTCGCGGGCTATGGAATGTGTGATTTTGCAAATGGTCTCGCCTTCTGCGTGATGAGCTCCTATCTGTCGGTATACTGCTCGGATATTCTGGGCATTTCCGGCGCGTGCATCACGGCGATTATGCTGGCGGCACGCATTTGGGACGGGATAAACGACCCCATCATGGGCTTTCTGGTGCAGGGGAAAAGGCCGGGCCGGAACGGGAAATACCGACCGTTTCTCCTGTGGGGCGGGATTCCCCTGGCGGTGGTCTCCGTGCTGGTGTTTTTAAACCCCGGCGGGGGGCTGGTGTTCCGTACCGTATGGGTCGCGGCCATGTATATCTGCTATGGTATGCTGTATACCGTGGTGCTGGTACCCTACGGCTCTCTGGCCAGCGTGATGACCACAGACCAGTCTGAACGAAGCATCCTCTCCATGTGCCGCTCGGTGGGCGGCGGCCTCGGTAATCTGCCCGCGCTCATTTTCCCCATTCTCGTCATGACGGCGGGGGCGGACGGGAACCAGATGGACGCCCACCGGCTTTTTATCGCCATGATCATCATTGCCGCCGCTATGATTGTATTCTACTTCCTGGGCTTCAAGCTGACCACCGAACGGGTAGTCGTTGCGGAGGAGCGGGAGAAGGTCTCGGTAAGGACTACCGTCCGGGGCGTGCTGAAAAACAGGGCCTTCGTCTCCATGAGCCTGATAGGATGTCTGCTGATTGCGGCGCAGATGTACACCAGCACGGTGAATCTCTATCTCTTTAAGGATTATTTCCAAAACAGCGCCATGAACACGGTCTATATGCTTATCACCTATCTGCCCATGCTGCTGATGATTCCCTTTGCGAACCGCATTATCAAAAAAATAGGGAAGAAGGAATTTTCCCTGGGGTGCCTGGCCGTTTCCGTGGTGGCAAGCTTCCTCACTTATGTTTTGCACCTGGGGACGGACAACGTATACGGATTTATCCTTCTGGCGGTGTTTATTAACGCCGGGGTCGGCTTCATCACCCTGGAGATCTGGTCCATGGCGGCGGATATTATCGACCACAACGAATGGAAAACAGGCCGGCGGGAGGAGGCGGCGGATTACGCCATCTTCACCTTCATGCGGAAAATCGGCCAGGCCCTGGCGGCTCTGGCTCCCTGGTTCGTGAGCCTGGCCGGGTATGACAGCAGCCTGGCGGGCAGCGGGGTTTCCCAGGGGGAGGGCGTCTTGAACGGGATGTATAATGTGGCGACCCTGGTGCCGTTTATCCTGTATCTCGCCATATTCCTGCTGCTTATCATTTACCCGCTGAACAAAAAAACCACGGAGCAAATGCACCGGGAGCTGGCCCAGGCCAGAGCCGCCTACCACACGGAGAAAGTATGATGGACACCGGCAGACCCAATCTTGTGTACGTTTTTGCCGACCAGCTCCGATACGCCAGCATCGGCTGCAACGGCGACCCTCTTGCCAGAACGCCGAACCTGGACGCGCTGAGCCAGGACTGCGCCCGGATGGATAATGCCGTGTCCGGCCATCCCGTCTGCGCCCCCTACCGGGCGTCCCTGCTGACGGGGAAGTACACCGCCGCCCGGGACGGCACCGGCATGGTCATCAACGAGATACGGCTCCATCCCGGCCACAGGAGCTTTGCCGCCGTGCTGGAGGAAAATGGCTATGACACCTCCTATATCGGCAAATGGCATATGTACGCAGCCCAGCTCGGCCATCACTACGACGTGAAAAACTCCTTCATACCGCCGGGGGAGAACCGGCTGGGCTTTACGGGATATTTTGCAGCGTACAACTTCCACCATGAATATTACGCCCCCCAAGCCTATTACCACCTGGACACGGAGGAAAAAATCTACTGCACGCAGTATGAGCCGGACGAGCAGACGGACATGGCCATCGAGCGCATAAAGGCCCACAAACGGAGCGGAAAGCCCTTTGGGCTGTTCCTGTCCTATGGAACGCCTCACGACCCGTGGACGCGGGACAATGTGCCGGAGGAATATTACGAGATGTTTTCCGACGTGACCTTTCCGCCGCCGCCCAACTATCAGGCCCGCAACGACCCCCACGCCGATATGTGGGCCAGGTTCACCCTCGGCCAGCGGAAAAAGCTGGAGGAGTGGAAACGGGTTTATTACGCCATGACGGCGAATCTTGACCACAATATCGGCAGGCTCATCGCCGCCATGCAGGAGGAGGGCGTTTTGGAAAACACCATCTTCGTCTTCACCTCCGACCACGGGGAGATGTTCGGCGCCCATGGGCGGCACGCGAAAAATATATTCTACGATGAGGCGGTTCGGGTTCCCTTTTTCATCCGCTGGGGGGACAGGTTGCCAACCGGCCGCAACCAGACCTGTTTTAATACCGTGGACATCATGCCCACCCTCCTCTCCATGATGGGACTTCCCGTTCCCGATACGGTACAGGGCAGGGATATAAGCGATTCCATTCTGACCGGGGAGGAGGGGGACAACAACTGCCTGATGATGGGAACCGGCCCCACCGCCGTGTTCGGCGGCGGCAGAGAGTGGCGGGCCATACGCTCCCGGCAGTACACCTTCGCGGTGTATAAATCCGACGGAAGGGAATACCTCTTTGATAACATCCGCGACCCCTATCAGATGGAAAACCTGGCGGAGGACAGAGCCTATAGGGCTGTGAAGCAGGCGCTTTTGGAGGAGATGTACGGGAAAATGCGCGACATTGGAGACAGCTTCGCTGACAACCGCTATTATCAAAAGCACTGGGTGAAGGACAGAAAAATCCTTCCGAATCTGCGTTAATCATCAAAATGGCCCGGCGCGAAATCGCGCCGGGCCTGATTTATGGGATTTTTAGACTTTTACGCCGCGGGCAGAACGGTGATAGCGCCCTCATAGGTGCCGGGGGCATCTTCGGTCTCCGCGCCGTCTACGTAC
>JAJQHT010000252.1 GCA_021199595.1 Oscillospiraceae bacterium | reverse complement strand
CGTGTAAAGGGAACGCCCATGTCCGCCAGCCAGTCCACGGTGGGGCCGGAGGCGGCTATCAGCGCCCTTGTTAGCCGCCCGTCTGCCTTCCAGTGGGAAAATTCCATGGCCTCCCGAAACAGCGTGTCTGGGTCGGCGTCGATGTTGTTCCGCTTTTGCAGGCGGCTGCCCGCGCCGAACACACCCTCGGCATAGCGGCCGTTGCCTCCGGCAGAACTGCGCTTTTCCAGCACCGTTACGCCGGCTCCGGCCTGGGCCGCCGCCACGGCGCAGGCCTGGCCCGCCGCCCCGCCGCCGATGATAAGGATTTGCTTCATATATAGATGACCTCCTAGTTAGAAATCGCGTCCGCCTTGTCCTTCCTCATGCCAAGCAACAGCACCGCCGCGCCGGCAATGGTGCAGGCGGCGGCCACGGCCAGAGCGACCTTCAGGCCTGCGCCGTCGATAAGGAAGCCGCCCACGGCGGAGACGCAGATGTTGCCAATGGTTATCATAGCCGTCAGGAGGGACTGGGATTTGTTCATGTCCTTCAAATCCATATGCTCCCCGACATAGCGCACAGAGGCAGGGATAAACAGAGGATAGGACAGGGCCTGGAAAAAGGTAGCCCCGTACAGTCCCAGCATGGAACCGGCGGCGAATATCAGCGTGTTTTTCACTGCGAAGAACACACCGGCAAATTTCAGCATCCCTGTGCAGGAATATTTCCGCCGCAGACGGTCGAACATCCACATTCCCGGAAGCTCCAGCACAGCGATATAGGCATTCAAAACGCCCATGTCAGCGCTGTTTCCGCCTACGCCGTTCACGATTTGGATGGTGAAATTCAAAAAGAAGGAGTGGCCGAAAAATATCAGAGCCATTCCGCCCAGCAGAAACAGAAAGCTGCGGTACCGCCTGGCGTAGGCCGCAAGGCCCCGCTTTTCCCCGTCGTCCTCCGCCCACTTGGGTTTCTGGGGCGGCGCGGGGGGGATTCCGGCCCGGCAGAACAGGAGCATTAAAAACAGAAACAGGGCCGCTACGATAAGCCCTGCTGCCGGGATGGACAGAATGCCCGCCCGGACGGTCAGCAGGCCCATAACGGCGGACAGCGCCGCATAGGACGCGGAGCCAACGCCCCGGCACAGGCCGAAAGGAATTTCCGTCCCAAACCGCTCCAGATAAAAGGTGAAAGCGTTCACCAGCGGCTGAATGGAGACCACCAGAGCTATCAGCACGGTGAATACTGCCGTCAGAAAAAAGCCCTTTTCCGGCGAAAACATCAGGGCCAGCAGAGTTAGGGCGATTCCGGCGGCTTCCACTGTCATGACCGCCACCGGCGCGCGGCCTGCCCGGTCAGCCAGCGGCGCGGCGGCGGATTGCAGCAGCAGACCCAGCACATAACCTGCGGCTATGATTGCGCCGATTTGGCTGCTGGAATAGCCTCTGTCCAGCAAAAATACGCCTGCGTAGCTTACGGCTACGCAGTACAGCATCCAATACGCTCCATTCAGTGCTCCGTAGGCCGCGCTGCGGGCCTTTCCGCCCTGAAGCATTCTCTTCCCGGACATTGTCTGCCTCCAAAATTCATTAGGTTTCCAGTTCGATATTTTACTAAACGCCGGAAGGCAAGTCAATAAGAAAATCCCCGGTCAACCTTGACGCAGACCTGGGAGTGACTTTTGCGGTGTGCGACGTGATTTCTTTGACGCCGGTTGTTGACAGAAGACTGTCCAGTTGATAAACTATATTGATAACAAGATGAACCAAACAGAGTCCAAAGACAATCGAAAGCATTATATATTTATAGGATGACAGCGATGGAAGTGCGTGAATTTCAATCTATCTTGGAGCGGGTGGAGCAGGGGCAGCCCGCTGTACTGGTTTGGGAGGCGGAGGGTTGTGTGTACCGCCGAAGGTTCTGCCCGAAGGAACGGCTTGTTCTGCTGGGGGGCGGTCATATCGCCAAGGTGCTGTGTACCATGGGGGCGCTGTTGGATTTTTCCGTCACCGTGGTGGACGACCGGCCAACCTACGCCCAACCCAGTCGATTCCCAGAGGCGGACAGGGTGATATGCGACAGCTTCGTGGACGCCATCGAGGGGCTGGCGCTTCATGAAAACGACTATGTATGCGTCATTACCCGAGGGCACCGATGGGACGGCGACTGCCTGCGGAAGATTCTTTCCGGTTCTATGCCCTATTACCTTGGCATGATTGGCTCCAGCCGCCGGGTGGCGGCGCTGCTGGATTTGCTGGGGTCGGAGGGGTTTGACGTGCAGGCCCTTTCGCAAATACACGCACCCATTGGTCTGTGCATCGGGGCGCTGACCCCGGCGGAGATTGCCGTTTCCATCTGCGGGGAGCTGGTGCAGTGCCGTCGGCAGAAACCAGTGGAGAAATCAGAGGGGCCGTTTATGCCCCAGGAAAACACTGACCTTTCCATGCTGCGCTTCCTGGCAGCGGGGGAGGGGCCGAGGGCCATGTGCCTGGTGCTGTCCACCCAGGGATCAACCCCAGTGAAGGCCGGAGCCATGATGGCTGTTGACCGGCTGGGCCGGGGCTACGGCACGGTAGGCGGCGGCTGCGGCGAGGCGGAGGTCATGACCGCCGCCAGACGCATCATCGGCACCGGCGCATCCCGCGTGGTGGAGGTGTCTATGGATGAGGACGTATCCGCCCTGGAAGGCATGGCCTGCGGCGGCACCATGCGGGTGCTGATAGAGGATGTGGTTATACGCTGAGATCCTGTGACGTTCCTGTGTTTATCCGGGAATGTCACCCACGCCGTCCAGAATAAGCCTGGGGCGGTAGGGATAATTGGCAACGTCCTCCCGTGCGGTGACGCCGGACAGCACCAGCGCGGTGTCCAGGCCGGTCTCGATGCCGGCGATAATGTCCGTGTCCATGCGGTCGCCGATCATGGCGGCGTTTTCCGAATGGACTTCCAGCTGCCGCTGGCCGGTACTCATATTCAGGGGGTTTGGCTTGCCCACGAAATAGGCGCTCTTGCCGGTAGCCAGCTCGTTAGGGGCAATCAGCGCCCGGCAGGCGGGGGCAATACCTGTTTCCGTGGGGCCGGTCAGGTCAGAG
>JAJQHT010000168.1 GCA_021199595.1 Oscillospiraceae bacterium | reverse complement strand
CTCTGTGCGCTGCCGGAACTGGGGCCTTCCTATCCAGCCAGGCCAAGCGCCTTGGTATCGAGGTGGAGGAGATAGGCGAATATGCTCTCCGCTCCAAGCATCCCACCCAGATCGCCGCCCGCTGCACGGTATTTGCGGAGTCTGACCTGGTGCATAAGATACAGATGGGCCACCCGAGAGAGGATATTATCGCCGGCGTTTGCAACGCGGTGGTGGCGAACTATCTCAACAACGTTGGCAAAGGCAAGAAAATCATCTCCCCGGTGGTGTTCCAGGGCGGCGTCAGCAAAAACCAGGGCGTCGTGGCGGCGTTTGAGAGGACGCTGGACTGCAAGGTCATTGTGGATGAAAACGGGCATCTTATGGGCGCGCTGGGCGCGGCCATCCTGGCCAAACGAAGCACTAAGCGCCAGGAGTTTGACTTTGCCGTGGAGGACATGGAATTTTATACCCGCGAGGCCAACTGTGGCCGATGCTCCAATAACTGTGAGATCATCTGCGTCTATCGCGACGGCAAGATGATAGACTCCTGGGGAAACCGCTGCGACCGCGGCGCGCAAAGCGTGGGATAAAGGTCATTAATAACCGAGGGAACTGTATTGTTTTGATACAGTCTCCTCGGTTTGTCATATCCGATGTTCTCAAAAAATGCGAGGTTTCTGTAGTCTGTATTCTTTATTGCACTTTCCTCAGGGTAAGTACCTTACGAATATGTAAGTGCTTGTTTTTAAACCGACACTATGATAGCATAAGCATAGCCGAAAGGTAATGAAAACAGGAGGTCTGTCGCAATGAGAAAAGATATAGAGACTACGGAAGCTATTTTCCCAATGCCGGTGCTGATGATTGCAACCTACAATGAGGATGGAAGCGTCAATGTAATGAATGCTGCATGGGGAACTATGCTCGAAAGGAATCAGGTGATTTTGAACCTGGCGGAGTCACATAAGACGGTAAAGAATATCAAATCAAGAAGTGCCTTTACGGTAAGCATTGCGGATACAGCGCATGTAGTGGAGGCGGACTATTTTGGAGTCGTATCCGGGAACAATACGGCGAATAAATTTGAAAAGAGCGGTTTGACCACGACAAGGTCTGAACACGTGGATGCCCCGATTATCAATGAGTTTCCCCTGTGTATGGAGTGCGAATTTATCAAATACCAGGATGGAGAATATGGATGTGGGGTTATAGGCAGGGTGGTAAACACCACAGCGGATGAATCTGTTATGGATGGTGATAAAGTGGATATTACAAAGGTTTCCGCGATTGCCTTTGACCCATACACGCATGGATATTATAAGGTTGCGGAACGAGTTGGCGAGGCATTCAGAGATGGGCTGAAGCTGAAATAATCACGGAGAATCTATTTATTATATATATGCTCACAGATATAAAAACGAAGCAGGAAACCTTTGAGCGATTTCCTGCTTCGTTGATTTTTCTTGGGACAAGGAGATTTCAGTGAAGTTTGGAGGGCATTATTGCGCTATCTGAAAGCCATTTATATTACGTCTTTGCCTTAAACCCGTCCTTCAGCGCGACGGCGCGGTTGAATACCAGGTGGCCGGGGGCGGAGTCCTTGCTGTCAACGGCGAAATAGCCGGTGCGGAGGAACTGGAAGCTCTCCGGGGCCTGGGCGGTTTCCAGGGCGCGCTCGGCCTTGCAGACGGTAAGGATTTCCAGGGAGTTGGGGGAGAGGCACTGGATGAAATCCTCCGCCGCGTCCGGTTCCGGATCGCTGAACAGGTTGTCGTACAGGCGAATCTCCGCGTCCACACAGTCGGCGGCGTTGACCCAGTGAATCGTACCCCGCACCTTGCGGCCATCCGGGGCGTCGCCTCCGCGGGTGGCAGGGTCATATTCGCATAGAACCGTAGTGACGTTTCCGGCTTTGTCGGTCTCCCAGCCGGTGCATTTGACGATGTATGCACCCTTGAGCCGCACCTCGTTGCCGGGGTAGAGGCGGTTGTATTTCTTCACAGGCTCCGCCATGAAGTCCTCCTGCTCGATCCACAGCTCACGGCTGAAGGTGACGGGGCGGGTTCCGGCGCTTTCGTCTAGGTTGTTGTTTTCCACTTGGAAGGTCGCGGTCTGGCCTTCGGGATAATTTGTCACCACGAGTTTGATGGGATGTAGCACCGCCATGCGCCGGGGGGCGGAGAGATTCAGCTCCTCCCGCAGGCAATGCTCCAGGAAGGAGTATTCCACGGTGCTGTTCACCTTTGAAACGCCGATGCGGTTAATAAAGGTCTTGATGGACGTGGGGGTGTAGCCCCGCCGCCGCAGGCCGCACAGGGTCGGCATACGGGGGTCGTCCCAGCCGGAGACATAGCCCTCCTCCACCAGTCGGCGGAGCTTGCGCTTGCTCATGACGGTGTAATTCAGGCCCAGGCGGGAAAATTCGATCTGTCGGGGCTTTGAGGGGACGTCCGTGTTGGCGATGACCCAGTCGTAAAGGGGCCGATGATCCTCATACTCCAGGGAGCAGAGGGAGTGAGTAATGCCCTCCAGGGCGTCCTGAATGGGGTGGGCGAAGTCATACATGGGGAAGACGCACCACTTGGTTCCCTGGCGGTGATGCTCGATATAGCGGATGCGGTAAAGCACCGGGTCTCGCATATTGAAGTTGCCGGAGGCAAGATCTATCTTGGCCCGAAGGGTATATTTGCCCTCAGGGAACTCTCCGGCACGCATACGCTGAAACAGGTCGAGGCTTTCCTCGATGGGCCTGTCCCGCCAGGGGCTGCGGGCAGGGGTTCCCACGTCGCCCCGGTATTCGTGAAACTGTTCCGGTGTCAGCTCGCATACATAGGCCAGGCCCTTTTTGATAAGGCCGATGGCAAGCTGATAGGTCTCCTCAAAATAATCGCTGCCATAGAAAAAGCGATCGTCCCAGTCGAAGCCAAGCCAGTGAATATCCTCCTGGATGGCGTCTACATATTCTGTGTCCTCCTTGGCGGGGTTGGTGTCGTCCATCCGCAGGTTGGTGATGCCCCCAAACCGTTCCGCCGTGCCGAAGTCGATGCACAGCGCCTTGCAGTGGCCGATGTGCAGATAACCGTTCGGCTCCGGGGGGAACCGGGT
>JAJQHT010000140.1 GCA_021199595.1 Oscillospiraceae bacterium | reverse complement strand
CTTAAATGCGTTGGAGACAATCTCCTCCGTTTTCCCTGTGGTAACAGCAAAGCTGACCAGGGTCGGCGGTACGGTCAAATCCTCAAACGTGCCGGACATGGAGTCCTTGCCGCCGATAGCCCCCACGCCCAGATCCATCTGGGCCTTGAACGCGCCCAGCAACGCCGCGAAGGGGTCACCCCAGCGGGCGGCGTCCTGGCCGGGCTTGGCAAAATACTCCTGGAAGGACAGATACACGTCCTCGAAGGAGGCCCCGGCGGCTATCAGCTTGGAGACGGATTCCAACACCGCCAGATAGGCGGCGTGATAGGGGTCTTTCTCCCCGATAGCGGGGTTATAGCCCCAGCTCATAAGGGAGCAGGTGTCCGTATGGCCCTTTTCCAGGGAGATGGTGTGTACCATGGCCTGAATGGGGGTCTGCTGATATTTGCCGCCGAAGGGCATCAGCACTGTTCCCGCGCCGATGGTGGAGTCAAACCGCTCGGAAAGTCCCCGGCGGGAGCAGACGTTCAAATCTCCAGCCAGGGCCTTATAGCCCGATTCAAAATCCGCAGGAATCTCCCTGGCCCAGGGCTTTGCCGCCGCAGGATGGACAATAATATGCTTTTCCGCGCCGTTTGTGTCCAGGAAGGCACGGGATATGTCCACAATGGTTCTACCGTTCCAGGTCATTGTCAGGCGCGGCTCCGCCTTCACCGTGGCGATAACCGTGGCCTCCAGATTTTCCCCGTCGGCAAGCTGGCAGAACCGTTCCGCGTCTTCTGGGGCAACGACGACGGCCATGCGCTCCTGGGATTCAGAGATGGCAAGCTCTGTGCCGTCCAGGCCGTCGTATTTCTTGGGAACCTTGCTCAGGTCGATGTCAAGCCCGTCCGCCAGCTCGCCCACCGCCACGGACACGCCGCCCGCGCCGAAGTCGTTGCAGCGCTTGATAAGGCGGGAGGCCTCCGGGCTGCGGAACAGCCTTTGCAGCTTCCGCTCCTCCGGGGCGTTGCCCTTTTGCACCTCAGCACCACAGTTTTCCAGGGAGTGAAGGTCGTGCGATTTGGAGGAACCGGTGGCCCCGCCGCAGCCATCGCGGCCTGTTCTGCCGCCAAGGAGTATGACCACATCCCCCGGTACAGGGCGCTCCCGGCGCACATTCTCCGCCGGAGCGGCGGCGATGACCGCGCCGATTTCCATGCGCTTGGCGGCATAGCCGTCGTGATACAGCTCGTCCACCATGCCAGTGGCGAGGCCGATCTGGTTGCCGTAGGAGGAATAGCCCGCCGCGGCAGTGGTAACAATCTTCCGCTGGGGCAGCTTGCCGGGGAGGGTCTGCTCCACCGGGCGCAGAGGGTCTGCCCCGCCGGTGACGCGCATGGCCGCGTATACATAGCTCCGCCCGGACAGGGGGTCGCGGATGGCCCCGCCGATGCAGGTGGCCGCCCCGCCGAAGGGTTCAATCTCCGTGGGGTGGTTGTGGGTTTCGTTTTTAAAGAGCAGCAGCCAGTCCTGCTCCTCCCCGTCCACATTCACCTTCATCTTCACAGTGCAGGCGTTAATCTCCTCGGACTCGTCCAGCTTGTCTAGCTGACCGCTGGCCCGCAGGCTCTTGGCGGCAATGGTGCCGATGTCCATCAGCGTCACAGGCTTTGTCCGCCCCAGAGACTGACGAACGTTCATATACTCCTCATACGCCTTGCGGAGATGCTCGTCTTCAAAAGTGACGCCGTCAATCACTGTGTTAAAGGTGGTATGGCGGCAGTGGTCAGACCAATAGGTGTCTATCATCCGAATTTCCGTTACCGTGGGGTCGCGCCCCTCCTGGCGGAAATATTCCTGGCAGCACAGCAGGTCTTCTTTGTCCATGGCAAGGCCGTTTGTCTCCAAAAACCGGGCCAGGCCCACACCATCCAGTTCCCGGAATCCCTCCAAAACGGCCACGGTCTCCGGGATGTCGTAATTTGTCTCCAGGGTAGCCACCGGCTCCAGGCTTGCCATGCGGCTCTCCACCGGGTTTATGACGTAGGACTGGATGGCCGCCACCTGCTCCGCCGTCAGGTCGCCAAAGAGCATATACACCTTGGCCGTCCGCACGGCGGGCCGCTCGCCCTGGGAGAGGATCTGGATGCACTGGGCCGCCGAATCCGCCCGCTGGTCATACTGCCCCGGCAGGTATTCCACCGCGAACACCACCGCGTCCGCCGCCTCCGGCTGGTCATAGTACACATCGTCAAGCTGCGGCTCGGACAGGACGGTTTTCACCGCCCGCTGAAACAGCTCCGGGGAGATATTTTCCAGGTCGTAGCGATTCAGAAGCCGCAGC
Source organism: Oscillospiraceae bacterium (assembly GCA_021199595.1). Lineage (GTDB taxonomy): Bacteria > Bacillota > Clostridia > Oscillospirales > Oscillospiraceae > CAJOIG01. Next base: position 781 of record JAJQHT010000140.1, on the reverse strand, counting down.
ATACGCAGCTCCCGGACGCCCAGGAAATCCCTTATGCTGTTATACAGGGCCACCGCCTCCTGGGCCGCGCCCCTTTTCTTTTCCACATATACCCGATAGACCATCTTTCAGCCCTCCAGCGCCTGCAAGGCACGGCTGCCGATGTCATGGCGGTAATAGGCGTTTTGGAAGTGAATCTTTTCCGCCTGCTCATAGGCCGCGCCGATGGCCTGCTTCAGCGTCGGGGCCGTCATGGTAACGCCAAGCACCCGGCCCCCGTTGGTCAGAAGCCTGTCCCCGTCCAGCCTGGCCCCGGCTATATACACCTGAGCCGTCACATCGTCGTCCATGGTTATCTCATAGCCCTTTTCATAGCTGCCGGGGTAGCCGTCGCTTGCCATAACCACGCAGCAGGCGGCCCCATGGGAAAAGCGGATGTCCGTCTCTCCCAGCGTCCCGTTCCGGCAGGCCAGCATAGCCGTCAGGAGGCTGCTCTCCATCAGGGGCAGCACCACCTGGGTCTCCGGGTCGCCGAAGCGGCTGTTATACTCGATCACCTTCGGCCCCTGGGGCGTCAGCATAAGGCCGAAGTACAGGCACCCTCTGAAGGGGCGGCCCTCCGCCTGCATGGCCGCGATGGTGGGCTTAAAAATCTCCTCCATGCAGCGCTGGGCAATCTCCGGGGTGTAATAGGGGTTCGGAGCGATGGTTCCCATGCCGCCAGTATTCAGGCCCTGGTCGTTGTCTCTGGCCCGCTTGTGATCCATGGAGCTGACCATGGGAACCACGGTGTTCCCGTCCG
>JAJQHT010000021.1 GCA_021199595.1 Oscillospiraceae bacterium | reverse complement strand
AACCGCCCGCGCCGCCGGCGGGGGGTTATCGCACAGGAGCTGATGCTTGTCATAAAAAAATACCCCCCCCCCCGCCGCACCAGGTTGGTCTACGCGGACGAGGTGGAGGAATACAGCGACCGGGAGCCGGAGCCGGAGGACTACCCCGTCCACCTGTTCCTGTCCCGACAGGGGTACTTCAAAAAGATTACCCCCCAGTCCCTGCGGGTGAGCGGGGAGCAGAAGTATAAAGAGGACGACGGCCTGGCCCAGTATTACGAGACCACCAACCGGGCGGAGCTGCTGGTGTTCACAGACCGGCAGCAGGCGTATAAGCTGAAGGTCGCGGATATAAAAGAGACCAAGGCCAGCGCCCTGGGGGATTTCCTTCCCAGCAGGCTGGGCATGGACGAGGGGGAGAGCGTGGCAGCCACGGCCCTGGCCGGGGATTACACCGGCACGCTCCTGCTGTTTTTCCAAAACGGCAAGTGCGCCCGGATCAGCCTCTCCGCCTTCGCCACCAAGACGAACCGCCGCCGCCTCACCGGGGCCTACAGCGATAAAAGCCCTCTTGTTGCCATGCTGCCCCTGGCGGAGGAGCAGGAGATCGCGGTCTATACCGGGGAGGGCCGGTGCCTCATATTCAGCTCCGCCCTCCTGGCCCCCAAGACGAGCCGCGCCACCCAGGGGGTGCAGGTGATGACTGTGAAAAAGCATCCCGTGACCCGCGTGGCCTTTGCGGCGGATACGCCCATCCAAAACCAGGCCCGCTATCGGGTCAGGAGCCTGCCTGCCGCCGGGGCCAAGCTGACGGATAAAGACCGGGGAGAGGAGCAGATGAGCCTATTGGAGGGAAATAATTCGTGAAACGAACGACATGGGAAATCATTAAGCACGTCATTATGACCCTGGTGGGGTGCGCCATGATGGGCGCGGCCTTCGCCTTTCTCACCTACCCCAACAGCATCGTTTCCGGCGGGCTGACCGGCGTGGGCCAGATTATCAATCTCCTGACAGGTCTGCCGGTAGGCGTGCTGGTCATGGTGATGAACATTCCGCTGTTCATTGTGGCCTGGAAGAAATTCGGCCTGGAATTTATCCTGTTTTCCGCCCTGGGCATGGTCGCCACCAGCGTGTTCATCGACCTGTTCAACGCCCTGGACTATTCCCTGACGGACGACATCCTCCTGGCCTCCGTATACGGCGGACTGCTGAAGGGTGCCGGAGCGGGGCTTGTCTATACCGCCGGGGCCACCACCGGCGGCACGGACATCGGCGCCCGTATGCTTCGCAGGAAATATCCCTATGTGGACTTCGGAAACTTTTCCCTGGCCCTGGATGCGGTGGTGGTGATTGCCTTCGCCGTGATATTCCATCGATTTGACAGCGCCATGTATACCATCATCACCATGTTCGTGGCCTCCCGGGTGGTGAACCTCATGCTGTATGGCATGGATAACGCCAGCGTGTGCTATATCATCACCCTCTATCCTGAGAAGATTGCGGACGAAATAGGCCGTCAGCTTGGACGCGGCTCCACCCTGCTCCAGGGCGAGGGGGCTTACAGCGGCGAGGAGCGGGACGTCGTCCTGTGCGTGGTGAAGCGCCAGCAGATTCCGGCGATGAAGAAGATTGTCTATGCTCTGGATCCCCGCGCCTTTGTCATCGTAACGGAGTCCCATCAGGTGTTTGGAAAGAATTTCTCTAACATTCAAAAATCAGACTAAATCAGGAGGTCGAACCATATGGACAGGGCAAAAACCATTGAAAATCTGCGGAAAAACGGTTTTGAGGTGACAGAGCATGATACCTCTGCGCAGGCGGCGGCCTACATTGGCCAGTCGCTGCATGGAAAGACCGTGGGCATCGGCGGCAGCATGACCGTCCGGGGCCTGAATATCTACGATCACATCAAGGAAAACAATACCGTTTTCTGGCACATGGTCGTGCCGGGGGACGAGACCATGGTGCAGGCCAGCAGCGCCCAGGTTTATATCACCAGCGCCAACGCCATCAGCGAGGAGGGCTATGTCATCAATATCGACGGGCGGGGCAACCGGGTGGCCGGGACGCTGATGAAAAAGGACAAGGTCTATCTCATCGTGGGGAAAAACAAGCTCTGCGGCCCCTTTTCAGAGGCGCTGGAGCGGGCCAGGAACGTGGCCGGGCCGCTGAACGCCAAGCGCCTGGAGACCAAGACCCCCTGCGCCGTGACGGGTCATTGCCATGACTGCGCAAGCCCTGACAGAATCTGCAACGCCCTGGTGGTGCTGTGGCGCAAACCCTTCTGGTGCGACAGCATGGAGATCGTGCTGGTGGACGAGGAATTGGGATATTGAGCATGAAGAAAACTCTGGCGCTGCTGCTGGCGCTGATCATGGGGCTGAGCCTTTCCGGCTGCGCCACGCTTTTCGACAAGGAATACTACGCCAGCGAGGAATATCAGGCCCAGGAGCAGGAGACGGAGGATGGCGACGCCATCAGCAGCATTTCGAGCTATGCCGCCCTGAAGCGGGCCATCACCAGCCTGGTTTCGGAGCACGTTGAGTCTGCTCAGCTCCAGTTTCTGAACTATGAGGGCACCATCAGCACAGATATTTCCACCGCCTGCTGGGAGGTGAAATCCTCTACAGCCCTGGGGGCCTTCGCGGTGGACTACATCAGCTATGACCTCAGCCGCATTGTCAGCTATTATCAGGCGGAGATATATATTACTTACAAGCGCTCCGAGGTGCAGGTGGCCGCGCTGGAGGAAACAGGTACCGCCGGGGCCTTGGCGGCGCGGCTGGATACCGCCCTGCGCAACAACGAGACCTATCTTGTGCTGGAGCTGTCCAGCGCGTCCATCACGGCGGACACGGTGCAGAGCTATCTGGAGGCGGCGTACTATACCGACCCGCTTGCCTGCCCGGTTATGCCGGAGATAGAGGTGGGCTTTTACCCGGAATCCGGCGTGGATCGCATTGCGGAGATAACGCTGGATTACGGTCTGGACAGCCAGGAGCTTTCCGCCCGGCGGGAGGCGCTGGCACAGACGGTGGAGGAGATAGCTGCCGCCGTCCTGGCCGGCTCCGCCGCCACGGAGGAAATAACCGAGCCGGACGCGGGGGACGATGGGAG
>JAJQHT010000263.1 GCA_021199595.1 Oscillospiraceae bacterium | reverse complement strand
GGATAAAGCCAGGGTCAAGGGCATCGTAATACCGGGTGTTGCGGTCTCTGGGCCACAGCTCGCCCAGATACTGTCGGACGGAGGACGCGTCCGTGTCGAACCGCACCGCAGGCCGCAGGCCGGATTCCCAGCCGTCAAAGCGTTTTTCCAGCGCGGTTTTATGATGTTCCTCCAGAAAATCCGTTATGACCGCCAGCTCCGGCAGCCACCCAAGCTCATCCGCCACAAATCGGCTCAGCGCCGGAGCGTAGTTAGAGTCGGCCACGATGACCGCGTAACGCTGCATATCAATGTCATTGTAAATATCGGCAACGCGCTCGAAGTAATCGAAATACACACCCCGCTCCTGCTCCAGAACCGCATCCACTGCAGATTTTTCTATGCCGGTCTTTTCTGCTACCCGGTAGAGAAAGTCTACTGTCTGGAAGTAGCCAACAGGAAGTCCTGTAGTGATATAAGGTATGCCGTGTACCTGCTGGAACACCTGGGCGGTCTTGACTCCATGGACATCTGACAGGACAATATTCAGCGCCGCATCTCCGGCGTTTTTGAAGCTATCCAGCGTTTCCCCCTCGCCTACGAAGGTGTTGACTTCCAGACCAATGTCAGTCAGAAGTCGTTTTATCTCCCGGAGATTACCCTTGTAAAACACGTCCTGACCTGGTACCAGTCCCAGCACATTGACCTTTTTAGGGTTCTTCGTCTCCGTTTTTCTTACAATCTCCTGCGCCAAGGCGGAAAACAGAAGCTCATAACCATAGTAGGAATTTCCCTGAAAGCTGGGGGTATTGACCGCAATGACCGGCTGGCCTTCATCCTGAAACTCCTGTGCCACGGACTGCACGTCGTCGCCGATCATCTCCACCATACAGCCGGTGACAACCACATACAAATCGCCGTCCATGACTTCCAGCGTAGAGGCGATCTGCTCCCGCAGCCGATCCTCCCCGCCAAATACCACATGACGCTCCACAACATTGCTGCTGGGCGTGGCCGTTCCGCCGCAGTAGCCGCCGCCCAAATAGCCGGCGCCGGGATTGATGCCGTTATAGCAGTTGAAGCCGCAGCCGGTGGAGGAGTGGATGATAGGGATGGTTCTGGGGATAGCCCGCAGCAGGGCCAGAGCGCCGGCCAGGGCGCACCCATACCGGGGCCTGTCTACAAATTTGCTCATTGTGCGCTCCTCTCATCAAAAGGTGAACGACTGAAACTTACCGCTGAGGCTGGCGATCTCCGCCACGCCGTTTTTGATGTAAAAGGGCTTCAGCCGGGGGCCGTCCGGAGCGCTGTACTGGGCCTCCAGGTGGGGCATTTTTTCATATACTGCCGCCAAAACCGCAGGGCTGTCATCAAAGACCGCTTCTCCGCGAATGCGAAGCCAGTTTTTATTGGCATCCACGGCGGAAAGCTCCAGTGCCGGCTGCTCCAAAAGCTGGCGATAGCCTGCCTTCTGACTGCCAAGGCCCAAATAAAGCCTGCCCTCATACTCCAAAATCAGCCCAAGAGGCCGGACACGGGGTTCCCCCTGCTCCACGGTCGCCAGGAAAAACGGGCCGCCAAATTGCTCCAAAATTTTCTGAATACTCATGCTGCAATACCTCCAATGCATCGACTTGTGTTTTTCGTGAATCAGTATTAGTGGATCCAATCATAAAGCGCTGTGGACAGATAACGCTCCCCGGTGTCGGGCAGCAACGCCACGACGGTCTTTCCCTGATTTTCCTTCCGGCGGGCAAGCTGCGTGGCGGCGAAAACCGCCGCGCCTGAGGAAATGCCCACCAGCAGGCCCTCCGTCCGGGAGAGATCCTGGGATGTTTCAAACGCCTCCTCGTCCCGCACACGAAACATCTCATCCACCACGCCCGCATCGTATACTTTTGGGACGAATCCTGCTCCAATGCCCTGAATCTTATGGGAGCCAGGCCGCCCGCCGGACAGCACCGGGGATCCAAACGGTTCCACCGCTACAATATAGGCACTGGGGTCATGCTCCTTCAGCGCCGTTCCCACGCCGGTCACAGTGCCGCCGGTCCCCACGCCGGCCACGAAAATATCCACCTGGCCGTCCAGGTCTCTCAATATCTCCTGGGCCGTGGTCCTTTTATGCACCGCCACGTTGGCGGGGTTATTGAACTGCTGCGGTATGAAGGAATTGGGAAACTGCGCGGCCAGCTCCTCCGCCTTGCGGATCGCGCCCTTCATCCCCTGGGCGCCCGGCGTCAGCACAAGCTCCGCCCGATGCGCGGCCAGCAGCTTCCGCCGCTCCACACTCATGGTGTCCGGCATGGTCAGAATACAGCGATACCCCTTGGCGGCGGCCACGAAGGCCAGCCCCACGCCGGTGTTGCCGGAGGTCGGCTCGATAATGACCGTTCCGGGGCCAATCAGCCCCCGCTCCTCCGCATCCTCTATCATCGCCAGCGCGATGCGATCCTTGACGCTCCCGGCAGGGTTAAAATATTCCAACTTTGCAATCAGCCTCGCGCCCACGCCCTTTTCCGCGCCGTAAGCGTTGAGCTGAAGCAGAGGCGTGTTGCCCACCAGGTCTGTCAGTTTTTGTGCAAGCTGTGCCATAAATGCTCCTCCTGTCTATCAGATTTATATGGACTCGCCGTCCTTGTAACCTTCCAGCATACCGTATTTCAGTAAAATTTCTTCCAGCCGCTCCTGGCTCATGGGCGTTGGGATGGCGAAGGAGGTGTTCTCCTCAATCCGCTGGGCAAGCTGACGGTATTCCTCTGCCTGCCTGGAGGAAGGCTGATACTGGATAACGGTTTGGCGGTGTATCTCCGCCCGCTGCACTACGTTATCGCGGGGAATAAAGTAGATAAGCTGGGTTCCCAGTTCTTCGGAAAATACCCGCAGAAGCTCCGCTTCCCTGTCCACGTTTCGGCTGTTGCAGATGATCCCGCCAAGGCGGACGCCGCCTTTATTGGCGTATCGGCAAATGCCCTTGGCGATATTGTTCGCCGCATAGAGAGACATCATCTCCCCGCTGGCAACAATATATATCTCCTTGGCCTTGCCCTCCCGGATAGGCATGGCGAAGCCGCCGCATACCACGTCCCCCAGCACGTCATAAAAGACATAATCCAGGTCGTCCGTATAGGCGCC
>JAJQHT010000301.1 GCA_021199595.1 Oscillospiraceae bacterium | reverse complement strand
CCCCGGAAATACCAGGCAAGCTGCTTGCGGGCCTCCAGACAGGCGATTTTCGGATCCTTCCACTGGCAGGCCAACGTAAACTGGCGCCGGGCCTCGTCCAGCCGCTCGGCAAGAGGCGGCGATTCCGGCTCCGGCTGACCGTCCAGGGCGGCGTTTATCCGCTCAAAAAGCCAGGGGTCTCCGAAGCTGCCCCGGCCCACCATGCACATATCCGCGCCTGTGCGCTGCAAGATGCGCCTCGCATCGCTGCCGGAGAATACATCTCCGTTTGCGATAACGGGGATAGAGACGGCGGCCTTCACGTCCCGGATGATGTCCCAGTCCGCAACGCCGGCGTACATCTGCACCCGCGTCCGGCCGTGGACAGCGATGGCGGCGGCCCCCGCCTGCTGGCATAACTGGCCGAACTCCACGGCGTTCACATGACCCCCGTCCCAGCCCTTGCGGAATTTCACCGTGACGGGAACGCCCGCCTGTCTTGCGCAGGACTGGATGATTTGAAAGGCCAGGTCGGGGGTTTTCATCAGGGCGGAGCCGTCCCCGCTTTTGACAACCTTTCCCACCGGACAGCCCATGTTGATGTCCAGTATGTCCGCCCCGGAAAGCTCGATGGCCATAGCCGCCGCCTCGCCCATAATGGCGGGGTCGGAGCCGAATATCTGGGCGCAGACGGGATGGTCGGTTTCCGGACAGAACAGCAGCTCTTTCGTCTTCTCGTCGTGATAGACAAGGCCCCGGCTGGACACCATTTCCGTGCAGGTCAGTGCCGCGCCGTGCTGCCGGCAGATATGACGAAAAGCGGCGTCCGTCACCCCAGCCATAGGGCCAAGGGCCGCCTTGCCCGTGATTTCCACCTGTCCGATTCTCATCCCAGTCACCTCCCAGCGCCAACCGCGCCCGGCCCATTGTATCAGCTATGAGGCAGCAGGTCAATGGATTTTTGCCCAAGCCGTTGCAAAGCCGTTTTGGGGCTGGTATAATGAAGCAAACGAAGGGTGAGGACAAGCTGGTGCGTATAGTAGGGAAGCTCGACATAGAAAAATACAGGTGTATTGCAACAGACATAACTACGGATGTGGTGGTTATTACGGAGGAGCGAATCCAGCACATTGAGGAGCGTCATCCGCATGACTTTGAACGTTATAGTGGTTATTTGCGGCAGATAGTGGAAAATCCAGATTACATATTAGAGGCAAACAAACCAAATTCGGCATTACTACTAAAAGAGATTATAGACAATGGAGAACATTTTCAGATAATACTGCGACTGGCCGTGACAGGAGATGATCCCACATATAAAAATTCAATCATCACATTTTTAAAGGTTGAGGAAAAACGCTACGAACGGTATTTACGCACGAAGAAGATACTTTACAAATCCAAATAAAAAGGGTATAATTATCATAGAATAGAACCGTGCTTTGAGGTGGTCAATTTCGTGGCAGCCACACGCCGATGGTACTGACAGGGGAAACCCGAGAGATGCAGGGGAACGCCACGCCTGCCAAAGCACAAAATCTACAGGAGAGGCTGCGGAAACGCGGCCTCTTTTGTCGTGGCATTATGCCGGACTAAAACTGCCGTATCAGCTCCCGTCTCAGGCGGAGGATGATGCGTTTTTCCAGGCGGCTTATGTAGCTTTGGGATATGCCAAGCAGATCCGCCACCTCCTTTTGGGTCAGCTCCTCATAGCCATCCAGGCCGAAGCGCATGAGGATGATGGAGCGATCCCGCTCGTCGAGCCGGTTTACCGCTTCCATGAGCAGCTGCCGCTCTACGTCCTCCTCGATGGGCTTTATGACCTCGTCGTCATCCGTGCCAAGCACGTCGGACAGCAGCAGCTCGTTGCCGTCCCAGTCGGTGTTCAGCGGCTCGTCGATGGAAACCTCAGAGCGGTGGGAGCTTTTCTTGCGCAGGAACATTAATATCTCGTTCTCAATACAGCGGGAGGCGTAGGTGGCAAGCTTGATGTTCTTTTCCGGGTTAAACGTGCCGATGGCCTTGATAAGCCCTATGGTGCCGATGGAGATGAGATCCTCGATGTTCACGCCGGTGTTTTCAAACCGCCGGGCAATATAGACCACCAGCCGGAGATTGTGCTCAATAAGCGTCTGGCGTGCCTCGTGGTCGCCCTTCGACAGGGCCGCGATAGCGGCCTCCTCCGCCGGTTTGTCCAGGGGAGGGGGCAGCGTGTCGCTGCCTCCGATGTAGAAAATGCGGGGCGCTTGTCGGAGACGAAGCTCGATTTGCAGCAGAAGAAAATATAGACGATTCATGTAACTCCTTTCATGGGTTGCTTACAGGACGGCCTGATAGCTGCCGTCTGTGCCGATGTCCCTGGGAGCGACAGCGGCAATCAAATCGTGCCGCTCCTGGCCGTCCACGATAACTCTGTCCGGGCGGAAGGCCGCCAGCAGATGCCCGTCCCCGCCAACGCCGGCATAGGGTATCAGCCGCAGGCCGGGAATGTGCTCCACGGCCTCCGCCGCCGGGCTGCGAAGATAAACGGCCTCCTGGGGAGAGAAAAGAGCCTGTATCGCTCCGGCCTCCGCCACAAAGGCGGCGCAGCCGGTCAGCGGGTCATACAGGCCGTTTCCAGTGTCCTCCAGGGCGCGGATATGTACGGTTTTGCCCCGGCGCTGAATGGTGACGTCCAGAACCCGCCGCTGGGCGTTTTTCACCGTCCGGCGGAATACCAGACTTACCAGTCCCCAGCACAGGGCGAAGGAGACGACCAGCACACGCATATCCAGCCGTACAAGGCGGCCTCCGCCGCTGCGCCAGGTGCGGCTGCCCTGGTATAATCCGGCGGCGAACACAGCCCCGCCAAACAGGGCGGACACGCCCAGAAAAGCCGCCATGCACCGCCACAGCTTCGGCTCGTCCCCAAAGGCGGCCAGGGTCATGGCAGCGGCCAGGACGGGGCGCATGACCGGCGCATTCAGCCACGCCAGCTTCGGCACCAGCGACAGACAGCACCACAAGGATCCCAGCGCCGCGCCAGCCAGAAAGCGGCCCCGACGGAAGGGGAGCGCGCATATTTTTCCGTTACCCTCCGGATCAACGAGGCCATGAACGTGTTACTGATGAAACGCAGCTCCCCGTAAAATGTTACCAATGGCC
>JAJQHT010000246.1 GCA_021199595.1 Oscillospiraceae bacterium | reverse complement strand
TCCGCCAGCCCCACGGTGGGTGTCCAGCCCAGGGCGTTCAGGGCGTCGCTTTGCAGGTTGAGGAAATGATCTGCGGGATATTTCCGTCTGCTCTCCTCCGTGGCGGCGATTTTCACCCCGATCTCGCCGTCTGCCAGCTCCCGGGCCACCATGTCCGCCATCTCCCGGATGGAGGAATAGGTGGCGGGGTTGGCCACGTTATAGGTTCGGCCCGGCTCGCCCAGGAGCAGGGCGGTCAGGATACCGCTGGCGGCGTCCATGGTGTAGACATAGCAATGCTTGCTCTTCCCCTCGGTCTGGAGGATGATGTCCTGCCGGTTGACCGCGCACCGGCCAAACTCCGCAAAGACCCGCCGGTCATCCGCCGCCACGCCGGGGCCAAAGGTCTGAGCCAGCCGGACGCTTTTCGCGTTCAGACCGTACTCGCTGGCGTAGGCCGCACACATGGCCTCGCACATTCGCTTGCTTTCGGGATAGCAGTTGCGGACCACCAGGGGGTTCAGGTAGCCCACATCCTCCTCGGACAGGGGCTGTTCCGTCCGAACCGTCCCGTACATCTCCATACTGGACAGATAAATGAAGCCTTTTACCCCCTTCTCCTGAGCCAGCTTCAGCAGGTTTTCAGTCCCATTCACTGCGGTGAAGATGGTCTCCACCGGATGTTCCACAAAATAAGTGCTGGCAGTGGGGCTGGCTCCGTGGATGAGATAGTCAATGGGCATAGAGAGGGCAGGCAAATGTTCCACCGTACCCTCCACCATTTGAAGGGCATTGCTGTCTCCAAGCTGGGCAGCAAATTGCGCCTTTGCCCGCTCGATGTTTCGCACCAGCAGCACCACCGTCAGGTCAAGTCCATGCACCTGATTGGCGTACAGCAGGCCACTGACCAGCGTGGAGCCAATGAGCCCTGTGCCGCCGGTGAGGAATACCGTCTTCCCCCGCAGCTGCTGCCAGGGTATTTGCTTCTGCGCGGCAAAGCACTCCAAATCTTCCCGAAAAACAGGGGTTTCCAGCCACATATTCCTTTGAACCTCCTGATGCTTTTATTGGTTTTGTCCTGTGTTGTCCCCGGTTGTATGCAACTTGGGATAGATGACGGCCCGAATAGGCTTCTCCCAACAGGGTAGGGCGCAGAAAATTGTCAGCAACACCGCAATAGGCAAAATAACCAAGTTACTGATACCCGCTGCCGCCGTCACCACGTCTAAATGGAATACCTCGTATATAATTTCTATGAGGGGGCGATGCAGGATATAAATCTGCAAACTGCGCCTGCCAATCCCCGCCACAGCCCTGCTGCCGGGGATGTGATCTGGGATAAGAGCAATCATTGCCACACACAGCGCAGCAACCACTGCATAATAGCCCAAACGGAACAGACCGCCGTAAAGAATCAAATCCGTCTGGCCATAATCTTCAAACGCGCTAAAAGAGTTCCGTCCGGTCAACAATGGTCGGGTAAAATATATATCGTCAGTATAATGAAAACAAATCACTGCCAACGCCGCCAGCAACAGCACCCCCAACGCCTTCACCCATTTGCCGGAGAGCTTTTCTGCCACCCTCTTTGGGTTCAGGCAGTAGCCCGCAAAGAAAAACGGGAAGAACACAATGGTTCGCATCAGCACCAACGTGTCGCCCACAGTATTGTCATAACCAATAAAGCAGGCCAGCACCACAGAGGCAATCAGCACCCATCTGTGGGAAAACTGTTTCAGAAAAATAGTCAACAGGCTGCACCAGAACAGTGTCAGCGCATACCAGGGAACACTGGTCTCTAACAGCAAGGAAAACGTAAAATTCTGCTGAATAACCCCTTTTACCAGGCGAAGCAGCATTTTAGAAACGAGATACAGCACCAGATAAGAAAAAATGCGGTTATAGCGTTTCGCTTCCACGTTATGCTTGCTGAACATCCCGTCTACAAACAAAAAGCATGGCATATGAAAAGCGTAAATAAACAGGAACAGCCCTCTCATACGAACGGAATCATCTACATAAAAATCTACCATATGCCCCAGCACCACCAGAAAAATCAATGTGGCCCGCAGAAAATCCCATTTTTCAATCCGTGCTCCCTCGCCAGAGCGCACTATTCTGTTTTCTTTCTGCACTCATCCTCACCTCCCATTGTACTATTGCATCCGATGTTTTGTAGCAACTTCTGGTTTCTTCAGAAACGGTCTGCCTGGTAACAAACAAATAATCTCTCCTGCAACACAACTGCATCATATCATGAATGATAAAAAACGTCAATCATACGGCCATCTGCCTGGCACTATTAAGTTCGCCTCGGCCAGTTCAATTGATGCGATTCCTCCTAATCTGGCTGAGCCTCCCGCTCTTGCTTTCGTCGATAATGGTCCATCTTCGCCTGGATGCGATTGGTCAGGCCAAAGCCGAAAGCCTGCTCATTTTCCTTGTACTGAAGTAAGCCTCGGAAAATATACACATCCTCCGGCGTCGTCACCTTGATGTTGCCCCGGTTACCGTAGACCAGATGCACCTGCCTTCCCAGCGTGGTCATGATGGTGCAGGCGTCCACCATATCATGGTAACGGCCAGGGGTGACGCGAATCTGGTCATGGGCGGAAAGGATGTCCTTCAGGTAGAAGGACTGAGGGGCCTGAGCCGTGAAAATCTCCTTGCGCAAGGGCACCTGATCCACCTTCTGCCCATCCCGGCTGAGCACCACCGTCTCATAGCCCGGCGTACCGGTGATGGCGCTGCCATATTGCTTCACTGCGCGGATGTTATCGGTAATTACATCCGCATAGACATAGGGGCGGACGCCGTCGTGGAGCAGGACGATGGAGTCCGGCGGGTTTTCCGACTCCGCCTTCTTCAGCGCATGGTAGATGGAATCCTGGGCTGTCTCCCCGCCGGGGACGATGCCCGCTACCTTGGTCAGGTGATACTCGTCCACCAGCGCCTGCATATAGTCGATATACTCCTCCAGCACGGAGATATAGATCTTATCGATCATGGCGTGATACTGGAACAGCTCCAGGGTGTGGATCACCACCGGTTTTCCGTTGATCTCCAAAAACTGCTTGGGTACGCCGGCACCCATGCGCACGCCGCTTCCTCCGGCAAAAATCATTGCTATATTCATCGCTCCTTGCCTC
>JAJQHT010000074.1 GCA_021199595.1 Oscillospiraceae bacterium | reverse complement strand
CCGGGGCCTGGAGCCGGGCGGTCTCGCCCTTATCAGCGCGGGAACCCTGGGCGAGGCCCAGAAGACCGCGGGCGTCGCCCGGAAAATGCTGGGCGCGGCCGTTCCCGGCCATATGGACGAGGAGCGGTACGAGTTCTGCTGGATCGTGGACTTCCCCATGTTTGAGATTGGGGAGGAATCCGGCGAGCTGGAGTTCTGCCACAACCCCTTCTCCATGCCGAACGGCGGGCTGGAGATTCTGGAAAAGGCCCACCGGGGCGAGGTTGACCCCCTGGATATTTACGCCTATCAATACGACCTTGTGTGCAACGGCGTGGAGCTGTCCTCCGGCGCGGTGCGCAATCACGACCCGGATATTATGGTCAGAGCCTTCGAGCTTGTCCACCTGACGGAGGAGGACGTGAAGGCCAAGTTCCCCGCCATGTACAACGCCTTCTGCTACGGCGCGCCGCCCCACGCGGGCATCGCCCCCGGCGTTGACCGTATGGTCATGCTCCTGGCCGGGGAGCCGTCCATCCGGGAGATCATCCCCTTCCCCATGAACAAAAACGCCCAGGATCTGATGATGGGCGCTCCCTCCGCCGTGGAGCAGAGCCAACTCGATGAGCTGCACATCGCTTTGGTGGAGGACGAGAAGCAATAATCAGATTGTAGGGGGGAGTATTCATGTATGCGCGCATTCGTTCCCTGGGGATAAAGGGCATTGGGGGCTATGAGGTGGAGCTGGAGGTTTCCATCTCCAACGGGCTGCCCAGGCTGGATATTGTGGGGCTGCCGGACGCCGCCGTGAAGGAGGCGGGCGACCGGGTGCGGGCCGCCGTGAAACAAAACGGCTATGACTTCCCCGTCAGCCGCATCACGGTGAACCTCGCCCCGGCGGACACGAAAAAGGCCGGCACGGTCTATGACCTGCCGGTGCTGCTGGGCATACTGGCCGCCTCCCGGCAGATACCCCCGCCGGGAGAGGACGATATGTTCTTCGGGGAGCTTTCCCTCACCGGGCAGCTCCGGCCCGTGCCGGGGGCGCTGCCCATGGCGCTGGCCGCGAAGCAGGCGGGGGCCAGGCGGCTGTTCCTGCCGGCCATGAACGCGCCGGAGGCGGCGTTCGCCCAGGGGCTTGAGGTCTATCCCGTGGAAAACGTCCGCCAGCTGCACGAGCATCTGAGCGGACGGGCGCAGATAACGCCGCTCGCGCCGCGGGACATTCTCCCCAGCGCCGGCCCCGGGCCGGATTTCGCGGAGGTCAAGGGCCAGGAAAACGTCAAGCGCGCCCTGGAGGTGGCCGCCGCCGGAGGGCACAACGTGCTGATGGTCGGGCCGCCGGGGGCGGGAAAATCCATGCTTGCGAAGCGCCTGCCGGGCATCCTGCCGGACATGAGCCGGGCCGAGGCCCTGGGCACCACCGCCATATGGTCGGTGGCGGGGCTGACGAGCCAGGCGGAGCCGGTCATATCCCGTCGTCCCTTCCGCGCCCCGAACCAGACCGCCTCCCGCCAGGCGCTGGGCGGCGGGGCCGATTTGAAGCCGGGCGAGATGAGCCTTGCCCACAACGGGGTGCTGTTTCTCGACGAGCTGCCGGAATTTCACCGGGACGTGATCGAGCTTCTGCGCCAGCCGCTGGAGGAGGGGGAGATCACCGGCTCCCGCGCCTCCGGCTCCGTGACCTATCCCAGCCGGTTCATGCTGGTGTGCGCCATGAACCCCTGCCGCTGCGGGTGGTACGGCCATCCCTCCGGGCGGTGCCGCTGCTCGGCCAAATCCGTTCAGGCGTATCAGGCTAAGGTCTCCGGCCCGCTGCTGGACAGGATAGACATCACCGTGGAGGTTCCGGCCCTGGAATTTGAGGAGCTGGAGGCCCGCCCGGACGGGGAATCCTCCTCCGCTATCCGGGAGCGCGTGAACGCCGCCCGCGCGATACAGCGCCGCCGCTTTGCCGGGGCGGGCTTTGAGGAAAACGCCCGCATGACCCCCGCCGCTATGGAGCAGTTCTGCACGCTGGACGAGGCAGGCTCCGGCCTGATGCGCTCCGCCTTCGACGCCCTGGGCCTCACGGCCAGAAGCTACGACCGCATCCTCCGGGTGGCCCGCACCATCGCCGACCTCGACAATTCCGAAGCCATCCAGCCCCAGCACCTCGCCGAGGCCATCCAATACCGCACCTTCCAGTTCGCCGCCGCGCAGTGAGACGTGCGCTCCCATAAAAGCACGCTTCTTTGGTATCCATGGATGAAACGAGGAACAAATCATGCCAGAAATTTCTTTATTTTACGGAATACGAATCACCATGTATTACGATGACCACAATCCACCCCATTTCCATGCAGAATATGCAGGGCATAAAGCCTTGATTGACGTGCTGTCCGGGTGTGTATATCGCGGTTCTCTGCCAGGCAGGCAGCTGAAGCTCGTCCTAGCATGGAATGAGCTGCACCGGGATGAGCTGATGCAGAATTGGGAGCTTGCCAAAACGCAGCGGGATTTGAACAAAATCCCGCCGCTGAATTAAGGGGGAGGAACCAGCTTGAGCGATTATTTTCCCTGTGTTGTTCAGGCCATTGCGGGGGAAGGAAAAACCGTATACGCCTATTTTTCCGACGGGACGATCCGGCGCGTAGACATGGCTCCTGTCATTCAGCGGGGCGGGGTTTTCAAGCGGCTGGAGGATGACCGCTTTTTCCGCGAGAGGCTGACGGTCCTGAACGATACGGTGGCGTGGATATTTCCGGGCGTCACGACCCAACTGACTGCATAGACATCGACCCGTTTACCGCATATGAAGCACCGGTCGTGTCTGACCCGCTGGAGCCGGCCAGCGCATAATAAAAACCGCCCCCCGCGGGTCTCGGGTTGGAGACCTGGCGGGAGGCGGCGCTTTTTTTACTCGTTGTCGCCGGGCTTTTGGAAAGCGGCGAGGTCGGGGTGAGCTGTCTTTTCCGGGGAGTAGTTCTCGTATTTGCGCTTGGGATGCTCGTGGGTGTCCCAGTATTCCTGCGCCACGGGCGCCCAAGCCTGGGCGTAGGCGTCGCACTTGGCGCAGAGGTGGTCTACCTCCTCCGGGGATTCCATGTTGGTCTGGTGCGCGCCGGTGCGCTCTATCATACCGCGCAGCTCGTCCGGGTTTTCCAGCATGGGGC
>JAJQHT010000281.1 GCA_021199595.1 Oscillospiraceae bacterium | reverse complement strand
TTTCAGCCCCATGATGCTTCGCAGCCGGGAGGGGCGGATTATTAACATCAGCTCCGTCTCCGGCCTGATGGGAAACCCCGGCCAGGCCAACTATGCGGCCTCCAAGGCGGGGCTGATCGGGCTTACGAAGTCCATCGCCAAGGAGCTGGCCTCCAAAAACGTCACCTGCAACGCCATCGCCCCCGGCTTTATCGAGACGGCCATGACTAAGGACGTATCGGACAAGGAGGCGGCCATTACCGCCGCCATCCCCCTGGGCCGCATGGGAAAGCCTGAGGAGGTAGCCGACGCGGCGGCGTTTCTTATTTCTTCTGATTATATCACCGGCACCGTTTTACGCGTTGACGGCGGCATCGCCATGTAAATAATCTGGGATAAAAAGCAACGCTTTTTATCCCAGATTAGGGGATGCGGACAAATTTTTCTGGAAATTATGGGATTGAGAAAAGAAAAAGACTGACAGCTGACATTCGATAAAAAATTTTTTATTGGATTTTATGATAAGGAGCAACGCATGGAACAGACATTACATAGAGTGGCGGTGACGGGCATGGGCGCAGTCACGCCCATTGGGCTGACGGTAGCCCAGATGTGGGAGAGCATGGTAAAGGGCGTCCACGGCATCGGGCCGATCACCCGCTTTGATACTGAAGGATATAAGGCCACCCTGGCGGCGGAGGTGAAGGACTTCGACCCCCGGCAGTACATGGAGAAGCAGGAGGTGCTGCGAAGCGACCTGTTTACCCAGTATGCCATGGCCGCCGCCTGCCAGGCCATGGAGGACAGCGGTCTCAAGGATCAGGTGGCCCCGGAGCGCTTCGGCTGCATTTTCGGCTCCGGCATCGGCGGCATCCGTACCCTGGAGACGGAGCACAGCAAGCTGCTGGAGCGGGGGCCGAAGCGGGTGTCCCCCTATTTTGTCCCCATGATGATACCCAATATGGCGGCGGGGGCCATCGCTATTCGCTTTGGCTGCATGAACTCCGTCATGCCGGCGGTGACGGCCTGCGCCTCCGGCTCCAACGCCGTTGGGGAGGCCATGCGGCTGATTCGCCACGGCTATGCCGACGCGGTCATCACCGGCGGCACGGAGGCGGCGGTCTGCGGGGTGGCCATCGCGGGCTTTTCCAATATGCAGGCCCTGTCCACCGTCACCGACCCGGAGGCCGCGTCCCTGCCCTTTGACCGGCGGCGGGGAGGCTTCGTCCTGGGCGAGGGGGCGGCGGCCCTGATATTGGAGGACTACGACCACGCCCTGGCACGTGGCGCGACCATATATGCCGAGGTGTGCGGCTACGGCTCCACCTGCGACGCCTATCACATGACGGCCCCCCGCCCGGACGCGCTGGGCGGCACTAAAGCCATGGAGCTTGCCATGGAGGAAGCAGGCTATACCCCCGCCGACCGGGTCTACGTAAACGCCCACGGTACCGGCACGCCCATGAACGACCGGCTGGAGACCGTGGTCATTAAAAACGCCCTGGGCCAGGCTGCGGGGGACGCCTGCATCAGCTCCACCAAGTCCATGACCGGCCATATGCTGGGCGCGGCCGGGGCCATCGAGGCCATCGCCTGCGTGCAGGCCCTGCGGACGGGGATCATCCCCCCCACCATTCACCTGACAGAGCCTGACCCGGACTGCGATTTGAATTACACGCCAAATCAGGCTGTTCAGGCGGACATCACCCTGGCGCTTTCCAATTCCCTGGGCTTTGGCGGCCACAACGCCTGCCTGGCCTTTCGGAGGGCCGCCCAATGAAGGATTCGGACATCAGAAGGTATGCCCGGCTGATGCGGGAGCTGGGGCTGACCGGCCTGGAGATAGACGAGGCCAAGGGGACACTTCGGCTCGAGTGCGCACAGATTGCCCCGCCGCCCGCCGCCCCAGCTTTGGCCTCCGCGCCCGTGACTCCGGCGTTGGAGGCGGCGCCGGCAGGGGCGCTGACCGTCACCTCCCCCATTGTAGGCGTGTTTTATGCCGCCCCCATGGAAAACGCGGAGCCGTATGTAAAGATAGGCGACCGGGTGAAGAAGGGGGACGTGCTGTGCATCGTGGAGGCTATGAAGCTGATGAATGAGATTGTGGCGGAGGCGGACGGCGTTATCACAGACATCTGCGTCCAGGACGGGCAGCTTGTGGATTACGGCTGCGTGCTTTTCAGAATGGAGGCCCAGGCATGACGCGAGAGGAGCTGCAAGACATCCTGCCCCACCGGGACAATATGCTCCTGCTGGACAGCCTGGAGCGGGACGGGGAATACGCCTGCGGGCGGCTGAAGATTACCGGCGACGAGTGGTTTTTAAAGGGGCATTTCCCCGGCTTTCCCGTGGTACCTGGGGTGATTTTGTGCGAGATACTGGCCCAGTCCGCCTGCATTTTGATACCCAAAATTGATTCCGAGGGGCAGATCCCCATGTATACCGGCCTTGACAAGGTGCGCTTTAAATCCCCGGTCTACCCGGGGGATGAGTTCGTCACCCGATGCAGGCTGACCCGCTCCAAGCATCCCTTTTATTTTGGAGAGGGCGAGGGCTATGTGGAGGGCCGCCTGTGTGTGAAGGCCGCCTTTTCCTTTGGTATTACGGAGAAAAGCGTATGTTTTCAAAAATCCTGATTGCGAACCGGGGGGAGATCGCCGTCCGCATTATACGGGCCTGCAAGGAAATGGGCATCGCCTCCGTGGCGGTGTATTCCCAGGCCGACCGCCAGGCGCTCCATGTGGATTTGGCGGATGAGAGCCTCTGCATCGGCCCTCCTTCTGCCTCCCGCAGCTATCTGGACGAGGAGCAGATCGTCCGGGCCGCCCTGGCCACCGGGGCGGAGGCCATTCATCCGGGCTATGGCTTTCTGTCTGAAAGCCCCCATTTTGCCAAGCTCTGCCAGCAGCACGGCATCGCCTTCATCGGCCCCAGCCCGGAGCTGATGGAGCAGGTGGCCGACAAGACGGAGATGAAGCGCCGGATGAAAAGCGCGGGTCTGCCTGTCATTCCCGGTACGGCCACCCTGGCCGACAGGGACAAGGCGGCGACAGCGGCCCAGAAGATTGGCTATCCCGTCATGCTCAAGGCCAGCGCCGGCGGGGGCGGGCGGGGGATCCGCCTGATAAACACCCCCCAGGAGCTGGCAGAGCAGTTCCCGCT
>JAJQHT010000014.1 GCA_021199595.1 Oscillospiraceae bacterium | reverse complement strand
GATGCGCCGCCACTGGCTGACGGTGGTATAAAGGCCCAGCAGGAGCATACCGCCCAGCAGCTGCGCCGTTCCCAGCGCCGGCACCCGCAGCACGGCAAGCCAGCCGCCGCCGGAGGTCAACAGCCATAGGGCCAGCGCAAGGCAGGACAGACAGAAAAGCCCCGCCCCGACGAAGGACGGCAGATAGGCCAGCATCATATCCAGACACGGCAGGCCGCCCTTTTTGAATATTCCCCGCAGGAGCCGTCCGCCGTAATAGCCGAGCATCTGCACATAGCCCTTCACCCAGCGCAGCCGCTGATTCCAGGAGGCCCGCAGCGTCACGGGCTGCTCGTCATAAAACACCGCCTCCTGGCAGTAGCCCACCTTCACCCCGTTCACGGCGCACCACGCGGTGAACTCCGCGTCCTCTGTCATCAGATGGAAGGGCCAGCCGCCCGCCTTATCCAGCAGCGCACGGGAAACCACATAGCCCGTGCCGGACACCATGCAGCAGCTCCCCAGGGCCATCCGGCCCCGGTTCAGGAATTGAGATTCATGCAGAAACCACAGGGCATAGCCATGAGCGACCCAGCCGGCGGAGAAGTTTTTGCTGTTTCGCAGGCTGGTGACGGCGGGATACCCGGCGGAAAAGGTCTCATTCATCCGACGGATATAGTCCGGGGCCAGCAGGTTGTCCGCGTCGAAGATGAAAAAGCCGTCATAGCCCCGGAGGGTTCCCTCCTCCCGGATGCGGTCGAGCAGCCATTCCAGGGCATAGCCCTTCCCCACCTGGGCCAGATTGAACCGCTCATACACCGTGGCTCCCGCCGCCCGCGCGGCCCGGGCCGTACCGTCGGTGCAGTTGTCCGCGACCACATAAATATGGATAAGCGACTGGGGATAGTCCTGCTCCCGCAGGCTTTGGATAAGCTGGGGCAGCACAGCCTCCTCGTTCCGGGCGGCAATCAGAACCCCATAGCGGTTCAGCCGCTCCGGCGGGGACGCTGTCCCCCGTACGCCCTTCATCCGGGGCGCGGCCCAGAGAACGGCCTGATACCCCATACAGACCGCCCAAACAATCCCCGCCGCAATACCCAGCGCCTTCGCAATCGCCAAAAGCATGAAAACCACCTCTCTTTTCAAGATGCTTCCAGCATACCAGCCGCCCATGAAACCCCTGTGAGTGATAAATTAAAGGGTGATTAAGATGGTATTATGATTTGCGAAATTCTGAGAAAGTCCATAGCCCACGCGGATTGTATATTGCACAATATTCACAGCCATGATATAATTTTACCATAATAGGAGGGGGCGATGATACGGCTATTGACAAAAGCGCATACAGAAACAAATGGATAATCGAGAACCTAGACAGAATAAATCTTACGGTCTCCAAGGGCAAGAAGGCTATCATCAGGGCTCACGCAGAGGCAAGGGGCGAAAGCGTGAATGCTTTTATAGGTCGTGCCATTGACGAAGCAATGGAGCGGGACAGACAAAATGAACAGGAGGTATAACAGTGCCAGAAATCACCAGATTTTACGGGATTATTATTAAAATTTTTCTAACAAGAGAGCATAATCCGCCACATTTTCATGCGGTCTACGGAGAGTATAACGGCAGCTTTGACATTCAGACTTTGGAAATGATAGAGGGCGATTTGCCGATAAAAGCCCAAAACCTAATTAGAGAATGGGCTGAGGAGTACAAAACCGACATTATGAAAATGTGGGATACCAAAACGCTCAAAAAGCTCCCTCCGCTGGAATAGTGCGAGGGACGTTAAACCTGGAAGGGGATTCAGGAATGGCTTTATCTATCAGAGTGAAGGAAGTAAAAGCACTGGACGACTTGATGCTATATGTTCTTTTCGTGAACGGCGTAGAAAAGTTGTATGATGTAAAACAGCTTCTCCCAGAGTTTCCGCAGATGTTTACGCCGCTGCGGGATAATCCCGCTCTATTCAAAAATGTTGTGGTGGACTGTGGCGGATGCGGCATATCGTGGAACGAGGATATAGACATATCCGAGTGTGAGCTATGGGAAAATGGAACACCGTTAGAGCCGCTGACAGCGGACGACTTGGGAGCATGACAGGCAACACTTCAATGTCACTGCTCTTGCTTTTTAGAGAAACGCCTTGCGCCGCTTTTCATCGGCGGGCGGACGTGATATAATAGTTATAAGCGCCTATTATATTTTGATTTCAATCGTCTTGCTCCCGCCCTTTGGGCAGAACCGCAAGACATGATATAAATGGGAGCGACAAGATTTTTATGGTTTTTCGGTAGGGCGCGTATGGGACATTTCAAGCTAATATCTGACTATCAGCCCGCCGGGGATCAGCCGGAGGCCATTGAAACCCTGGCTGCGGGGCTGGAAAACGGAATAGAGGAGCAGGTGCTGCTGGGCGTTACCGGCTCCGGCAAGACCTACACCATGGCAAAGGTCATCGAGCGGCTCGACCGGCCCACCCTGGTGCTGGCCCACAACAAGACCCTGGCCGCCCAGCTATGCGGGGAGTTTCGGGAGTTTTTCCCGGAAAATGCGGTGGAGTACTTCGTCTCCTATTACGACTACTACCAGCCGGAGGCTTATATTCCCCACACAGACACCTTCATCGAAAAGGACGCCTCCATAAACGACGAGATCGACCGGCTGCGCCACAGCGCCACCAGCTCTCTGTTTGAGCGGCGGGACGTGATTATCGTCTCCTCCGTGAGCTGCATTTACGGCCTGGGCGATCCTATCGACTACGCCAACATGGTCATCTCCCTGCGGCCAGGGATGGAAAAGCCCATGGACGAGCTTCTCCGCCGCCTGGTGGAAATTCGCTACGAGCGCAACGATGTGGCCTTTGAGCGAAACCGCTTCCGCGTCCGGGGGGACACAGTAGAGATATTCCCCGCCTACGCCCGCGACCACGCCATTCGTGTGGAGTATTTCGGGGACGAGATCGACCGCATCAGCGAGATAAACGTCGTCACGGGCGCGCCTATGCGGACGGTGAGCCACTGCGCCATATACCCCGCCTCCCACTATGTCACCACCCATGAAAAAATGGAGCGGGCCATTGGGGAGATACGCCAGGAGCTTGCCGAACGGGTCGCCTGGTTCCAGGAAAACGGAAAGCTCCTGGAGGCCCAGCGCATACAGCAGCGGACGGAGTATGACATTGAGATGAT
>JAJQHT010000267.1 GCA_021199595.1 Oscillospiraceae bacterium | reverse complement strand
GGACACCCTGGTTCATGACACCGTAACGGAGGAGGAGATCGCCGGTATTGTGGCCCGCTGGACGGGTATCCCCGTGGCGAAGCTGATGGAGGGGGAGCGGGAGAAGCTCCTGCATATGGAGGACATTCTCCACCAGCGCGTCATCGGCCAGAACGAGGCGGTGCGCCTTGTTACCGAGGCGATTTTGCGCTCCCGCGCCGGTATCTCCGACCCCAACTGGCCCATCGGCTCCTTTCTGTTTCTGGGGCCGACCGGCGTCGGCAAAACAGAGCTTGCCAAGAGCCTTGCCCAGGCCCTGTTCGACGACGAGCGCAGCATGGTGCGCATCGATATGACGGAGTACATGGAAAAATTCTCCGTCTCCCGGCTGATCGGCGCGCCTCCGGGCTATGTGGGCTATGACGAGGGAGGACAGCTCACCGAGGCCGTCCGCCGGAAGCCCTATTCCGTGGTGCTGTTCGACGAGGTGGAGAAGGCCCACCCGGACGTGTTCAACATCCTCCTGCAAATCCTGGACGATGGCCGCATCACAGACAGCCAGGGCCGGACGGTGGATTTCAAAAACACCATCATCATCCTGACCTCCAACCTGGGAAGCCCCTACCTGCTGGACGGCATCGACGAAAACGGGGACATTACCCCCGAAGCCCGCGCCGCCGTGGAGCAGGAGCTGCGAAGCACCTTCCGTCCAGAGTTTTTGAACCGGCTGGATGAGACCATATTCTTCAAGCCCCTGACCAAGGAGAACCTGACCGGCATTATCACTATCCTCACCGAATCCCTCCGCCAGCGGCTGGAGGAGCGGCAGCTTGGCCTGGAGTTCACCCCGGCGGCCTGCGCCTATATTATTGACCACGGTTATGACCCGGTCTATGGAGCGCGGCCCCTGAAGCGCTATCTCCAAAGCCAGGCGGAAACCCTGATCGCGAAGAAAATCCTCTCCGGCGACCTGGCCGCCGGCTCCACCCTGGTGGTGGACGCGGACGACAGCGGGCTGGTATGCAACGTGAAGCCCGTCCAGGCTGTGGCATAAAAAACAGAAGCCGTCTCTCACGAGGCGGCTTCTCTGAGCTTATCCGTGCCGTAATTCTTAAACCCGCGCGGGTAATATGTGGCTTCATGTCTCACGACAGCCCGTCCGGGTATACGATGGGGTAGACGATGTCGATGACCTCCTGGGGCGTGTCCAGCAGATACTTCTTGGAGAAAAGGTGGCCCTTGGCCTTGACGGTGAGGTTGAAGCCTGTCTCGCCGCCCCATTCCGTGTAGTCCGTGGGGAAGTAGCGGCAGGTGGCGGTGCCGCTGTCCGTTATGATCAGCAGATAGGCACTCAGCAGCGAGTGTATTCCATCGCTTTCAAAATACAGCTCCAGCTCCACGCCCTTCTTTCCGCCGTAAAGCTTGTTGCCGGCGTACTCCCTGTCCGGGTATACAGACAGCTCGAGGGAGCTGCTCTGCTGCACCATGGATGTGAACCAGCCATACTCCTCTGCCATAGCCTCCACTTCCCCTATGGTGGTCTCCGGCGTCAGGGTCAGAAACAGGGGGACGGTGGTGTTTTCCGCTGTGATTACCATGGAGTTTTCGTCCATACGCTCGACCTCCTTGGCTCCAATATAGACCAGACCCAGGACGGTTCCAATCACAACAAAGAAAATGCCCACATTGGTTCGTATGGCGAAAAAGGACGCAATCCGGCGACCCTGAAATTTGGGGCTGGAGACATACCAGGCGATGCCGAAAACAGCGGTAGCCAGGACAAATGGCCCCACGTTCCGAATGCCGGACAGAATGATGTCAGCGTTCATCCGCGCCCTCCTTTCATGCCAGCCCGTCCGGGTATACGATGGGGTAGACGATGTCGATGACCTCCTGTGGCGTGTCCAGCAGATACTTGCTGGAAAAGAGCTTGCCCTTGGCCTTGATGGTGAGATTGAAGCCCGTTTCCCTTCCGTATTCCGTGACCTCTGTGGGGTAGTAATAGCAGGTGGCGGTGCCGTACTCCGTCTTTATCAGTAGGGTGGCGCTTTGCAGAACCTTGCTGTCCTCACCATAGAAGGTCAGCTCCATGGTGACGCCGTAGACAGTCGATGAACTTAAATAGCTGCTCTCCTCCGGGTATATGTCCATCTCTGTCGTGTTGGAACCCTGGGCCTCCCAGGAAAAAGTATCCCAGCCATATTCCTCCGCCATGGCCTCCGCCTCCTCTATGGTCAGGTCGGGGGTCAGCGCCAGAAACAGGTGGACGGGGGTGTTGGCGGCGGTGATGTCCATGGCGTTGTCCTCCTGGCTCTGAACCCCTTGGTTGACGCCCCAGACCACGCCCGCGACAATCAGCACCGCGACAAATATAATGCCAATATCCCAGTAAATAATGATGAACGGCTCGTGGTTCTTCCGTTTCTCCCGGCCCTTGGGGCTGGTGATGTAAAGAACCGTCCCGAGTATCACCACAGCCAGCAGGATGTTAAAAACAATGGCAACGATTTTCACTACAGTCGTAAGTTCCATGTCTGCACCTCACATTTTGCGCTCTACAATCAGCATGGCGATGAAATAGACCGCCGCGCCAATGACCGCCGCCGCTATCAGCGCCCAGGACGCCGGGCCGTTTCCCATGAGCATGGCCGCGCCGTACATCCCGATGCCCATAATTTTGATGGTAAGGCTGGCCGCTGTCGCCCGGATCTGGGTCTCCCGCTCGTCCACGATACCGTAGGTCTCCTCCCAGTCCGGCTGCTTCAGCCGCCGGTGGTACAGCACCCCCGCCGCGCAGATGATGACGGAGCTTATCCGCTGGTAGGCGCCCCGACCTATTGCCAGGTCAACAATCAGCGCCACGATGGACACCGCGCACAGCGCCATCCAGAACCAGCCCCGATATTTATAGCCCTTGTTCATTCCTCTTCCTCCTCATAGAAAAATATGTCCTCGATTTGCCGGTCAAAGTACCGGGCCAGTTTAAAGGCCAGGACGATGGAGGGATTATACCGCCCCTTTTCCAGGGATATGATGGTCTGGCGGCTGACGCCCAGGGCCGCGGCCAGCTCCTCCTGTCTGATGCCCCGCTCCTTCCGAAGCTGTTCCAGGTTGTTTTTCACTCCGCGCCGCCGTCCGGCGCGGAGAGGCGTTCGTCTCCCGTCATTACGGCTTTCCCCCTTTCTATAAAAAAGTAAAGCTAGCTTGACATTATAGTAT
>JAJQHT010000179.1 GCA_021199595.1 Oscillospiraceae bacterium | reverse complement strand
CAGCTGCGACGGCGGGGGGCCGTTGCTTTCTTGCCATAATTGGCGCCGCTCTTCATGTTTTAGGTGCCGCCGTTCACAACAACGCCGCCGCCGCCGACGGACGCTGAGCCATTCGTTACCGTGCCGCCCTCGCCGCTGTCCATCAGGGTCAGAGTGCCTTTCACGATAATCACAGCGCCGTTGCCTGTCCCGTACAGGGTACAGCCGTTCAGGTCGATGGTGACTTCCGCCCCTTCGGGAATGGTGATGTTATTCGTCAGCCTGACATCAGCTTCCAAATAGTAGCTCCCGCTGCTAAGCTCTCCGCCAGCACTGGTCAGCGCCGTCTCCTCCCCCGCTGTAAGGGCCGCAGAGCCCAGGACAAGGGCTTCCGTCTCCTCTGTTTCCAGGGACGCGGCCTCGGCCTCGCCGCTGGCGGGATCGTCATCTGTCTCTTCCTGCTCGTCTTCCTCCTCCGCCGGGTCTTCCTCCTCAGCGGGGTCTTCCTCTGCCTCCTCGGAGGCTTCGGGTTCATCCTCTTCCTGGGCCTCCACGATTTCCCCGGCTGGGTCGCCGGTCTCCCCGCTGGCCTCGTCCGCGAACACGGCGGCGGGGGCCAGGGATACCACCAGCATGAGGGCCAGGAGGGCCGCGAAAATTCTTTTCTTCATGCGAATCGTTCTCCTTTTAATTTTTGACATAGGTTTCACATTTCGGCGCACAAAAAGAGCGCATTTCCCCCGTGGTTTACAGAGAAAACACGCCTATGATTTGTAAAAATTTTCCAGTCAGCGAAAAGGGCGCAGTTCTACCCTGCTGGCTTTCCTGCGTGAATATGCCCGCTCTCGTCACGGCTGTCAACCCCTTTTTTGCGCTTTGGGCCGTTTTTTTGCTAGAAAAATTAAACTTTTCCCATCTATCAGTATAATATAAAACCCGCGCCGGTGTCAATCATTTTTTGCCAAGGGGCGGGGGGCATCATGCCCAAATCGTTCCTACAAACATATCCGTCGTATCGGCGGCAGAGGTGTCAAACCCGCTGACATCCAGCTCCGTGAGGGAGCTGCAATTTTTGAACATATACTTCATATCGGTGACGCCGGAGGTGTCCCACCCGCTCAAATCAAGAGATGTCAGGGAGCTGCACTCATAGAAGGCAGACCACATGACCGTTACACTCGAGGTATCCCAGGCACTCACATCCACGGATTCCAGCGAGCGGCAATGGGCGAAAACGCCCATGATGGTCGTCACGCTGGAGGTATCCCATCCGCTTACGTCTACATACGGCAGGGATTCGCAATACGAAAACACTTCCTTAAGGTTTTCGGCGCTGGAGGTGTTCCATGTGCTCACGTCCATGCTTGCCAGCGCCTCGCAGGCAAAGAACATACCCTCAAAATCGGTCACAGACGACACATCCCAGGCGCTCAGATCCAGCGACGTCAGCGAAACGCAGTCATCGAACATGGAGTTCATAGTGGTCACGCTCGAGGTGTCCCAGGCGCTCACGTCAAGCCAGGCAAGGTCGCTCATATTGGCGAACATACTTTGCATCGTCGTCACCCGGGACGTATCGAACCCGCTGACATCCGGGCTGCTCAAACGGAAGCAGGAGACAAACATACGCTCCATATTGGTCACGTTTGAGGTGTTGAAGCCGCCGACCTCCGCCGTTTCTAGCTTCTCGCAGGCCGCGAACATGGCATACATACTCTGCGTATTGTCGGTGTAAAAGGCTCCGTTTGTCACGAAGGAGGTCATATTGCTGTATCTCGCGAAGAGATACCCGCAGTCAGACGGGGCGTCCACGCCGCCCTCCCCCGCGATATAAAGGTCATAGAGGTCTCCGTTCGGAGCCACCCACGCCATGACGGAGCCAACCTGCGCTTTGGCAACGTCACAGGCGTCCTCCGGCATCGTCTCCCGCGTGTCAAGTATGGTCACGCTCAGAATGGACGCGCGCAGATAGTCGCTGCCGAGCACCGTGGCATCCGTATCGCTTTGTCGGTCAGACAGCATGATGTTTCCGCTGCCGGCGGAGGCTGTTTCCTCCGCTTCCGGCTCGGCTTCGGCAGTTTCTGCTTCTTCGTCAGCCGCCTCCGCCGTCTGCTCCTCATTAGCGGGAGAAGCCGTCTCCGCCATTTCCTCCGCAGCCGCTTCGCCTTCCGCGGCGTCGCTGCTGTCGGCGGAGCACCCGGCCAGCAAGCACAGGCAGCACAGCACCACGCAAAATACAAACAGTCTTTTCATTTTTCCTCCTAAGCTTATCATGGGAAACCACAATGGTTTCCCGGAAGTCATACGCCTTCGAGCACCGCTTTGCGCGTTTCTGCCGCCGTGTCCGCGAGCTTCATGCCGGAGATGAACTCCTCCGCCGTCATGATTTGTGCGCCGACGTTTTGCATATCCCGCAGATTGCTCTGCTGTATCTCCTCCGTCTGCGACGATGTGCAGTCGCTGAGAACGACGACATTATATTCGAGCGAGATGCCGTCATAGCAGGTGGTGCGGACGCAGTTTGGCGTCGTCGTCCCGATGAGGACAACGGTGCTTATCCCCAGGCGGCGCAGAATGAGGTCAAGCTCCGTGTGAAAAAAGGCGGAATAGCGCGGCTTTATAAGGAAATAATCCCTGTCGCAGACGCCAAACTCAGCCGGAGCGTCGGCGGATATATCCTCCGCACAGCCATCGGACAGGGCCTTGCCGCCGGCCAGCCAGCTTTGAAACCGCGTGTGCTCCACGTCGCTCCCGTCCGCCCTGTACCTGCGCGAGACGAAAAAGACCGGCACCCCGCTTTCGCGGCAATGCCCTATCACCCGCGCACAGGCAGGCACAGTAGCCCTCGCGCCTCGTATGCACTGCGCAGAGCGTTCGTTTATAAAGCCGTTTTGCATATCAATTACAATAAGCGCGCATTTCGTGTTCACGGTGCAGCTCCTATATCATGGTATTTCGCCGGGGGGAGATTCTATTTTACATGAGGCAGGAGCAAATGTCCAGGAGGACGGGAGAAAAGCAGGCAGTTGGGTTTGTTCTTTTTGATTGCGCGGCAAGCTATCGTCTCCGTTGGTGCCGGCTACGGGGGAACCTCTCCGTCAGCGCCAAGGCGCTGCCACCTCATTTTTTACACTCCCCATGCTCAATCTCGCCCATACAGGTCGCGTGTATATACTTTATCCTTCACATCGTCAAGGCAGCTGTCGTAACGGTTAGCGAGGATGGACTGTGACT
>JAJQHT010000006.1 GCA_021199595.1 Oscillospiraceae bacterium | reverse complement strand
ACCACGACCAAAACCGTTTGTCAACACTTTTTTTCTGTTTTTTTGAAAAAATTTTTGTCGGCCCCCAAAAGGGCCGACAAGCGTTCTATTTTTCTCTCCCCTGCAAGGCGTCATGTGCAGAAATAGTGATCTCCAATGACCGCAACGATAGGCCTCGACCAAATCCAGGAGCTTGTTGCCGTATTGGGATTGAAGTAATACAGCGCCCCGCCGGAGGGATCCCATCCGTTGATAGCGTCCTGGGCTGCCTGATAGGCGCTGTCCGCCACCTCCTCCCAGAACTGCCCGTCAGACAGACAGGTGAAGGCTCCGGACTGATAGATGACACCGGACATGGTACTGGGAAATGCAGGGCTTTCCACCCGATTGAGAACCACCGCGCCCACTGCCACCTGGCCGGTATATGGTTCTCCCCTCGCCTCAGCGGAGATAAGTCGCGCCAGCAGCTCCACGTCCCCCGACGTGCTTTGGCCGACAGAGCTTGCATTGATGCCCAGCGCCGCCAGCGTAGTCGTGCCGCATTTACCGTCCGCTGTCAGGCCGTTGCTGCGCTGAAAATATTTTACTGCCGCTACGGTTTTCGAGCCGTATATACCGTCCACAGAGCCGGAATAATAACCCCAGTCGGACAATCGCTGCTGTATCTCTGTCACCACAGAGCCGGTAGAACCCTGTTTATAGGTAACTGCGTCCGCCTTCTGCGCCAGACTGATGATAAGCACGTTCACAGCAAACAGCACCACAAGCGCAAGACATAATTTCTTTCGTGACCTGGTCATAAAAACAACCCCCCTCATAAGCTATGTTTAGTCTACGAGGGAGCTTGTTCGATTATGCTTTTTTAAAAGAGTGAAGTTATGGAGCGTGAAGAGATTTCTTCCTGCAATTTTGCCATGAATTCATCAAGGGACATAGCACCCTTGTCAGCCTCGCGTGTGCGGACGGCCACCGTGCCGTCCGCGGCTTCTTTGTCTCCCACGACCAGCTTATAGGGAACCTTTTCCATCTGGGCCTCACGAATCTTAAAGCCCAGCTTCTCATTGCGCAGGTCAACCTCCGTGCGCACGCCGGCGGCCTCCAGCTTGGCGGCCACCTCTTTGGCGTATTCATGGGTTCTATCCGTTATAGGCAGAATCTTCACCTGCACCGGGCTGAGCCAGGTGGGGAACGCCCCGGCGAAATGCTCGGTGATGACGCCGATGAACCGCTCGATAGAGCCGAGAACGACCCTGTGTATCATAACGGGGCGGTGCTTCTCGCCGTCGGCCCCCACATATTCCAAATCGAACCGTTCCGGCATCTGGAAATCCAGCTGCACCGTGCCGCACTGCCAGGTGCGGCCCAGAGAATCCTCCAGATGGAAGTCCAGCTTCGGGCCGTAGAACGCACCGTCCCCGGCGTTTATCTCGAACGTCTTGCCCATGTCCGTGATGGCATTCTGCAATGTCTGCTCCGCAAACTGCCAGACCTCCAGATCACCCAGGTGATCCTCCGGCATGGTGGACAATTCAATCTTATAGGGAAGTCCGAACAGGCTGTACACCTCATCAAACAGACGGACAACATTTTGAATTTCGTCCTTCATCTGGTCGCGGGTCATGAAGATATGGGCATCGTCCTGTGTAAAGCAGCGCACACGGAACAGGCCGTGGAGCGCGCCGGACAGCTCATGCCGATGTACCAGGCCCAACTCCGCCATGCGCAGCGGCAGCTCACGATAGGAGTGAGGCTCCAGTTTATACACCAGCATACCGCCGGGGCAGTTCATGGGCTTTATGGCGTAGTCCTCATCATCGATGACGGTAGTATACATATTGTCCTTATAGTGATCCCAATGGCCGCTGCGGTGCCACAGCTCCTGGTTCAGAATCATGGGGGTGGAAATTTCCACATAGCCGTAGCGCTTGTGAACCTCCCGCCAGTAATCGATCAGCGTGTTGCGCAGCACCATGCCCTTTGGCAGGAAGAAGGGGAATCCGGGGCCTTCCTCCATCAGCGCAAACAGGCCCAGCTCTTTGCCCAGCTTGCGGTGATCCCGCTTTTTGGCCTCCTCAATCCGGGCCAGATGCTCGTCCAGCTCCGCCTTGGTGGGGAAGCAGGTACCGTATATACGCTGGAGCATTTTGCGGTTGGAGTCGCCCCGCCAATAAGCGCCGGTGCAGCTTGTTAGCTTGATGGCGTTGCCCTTGACCCGGCCCGTGTTGTCCAGATGGGGGCCGGCGCACAGGTCGGTGAAATCCCCCTGGCGGTAGAAGCTGATAACCGCGTCCTCCGGCAGGTCGTTTATAAGCTCCACCTTATAAGGCTCCTGGCGCTCCTCCATAAAGGCAATGGCCTCGGCCCGCGGCAGCTCGAACCGCTCCAGGGGTATTTTTTCCTTGCAAATGCGGCGCATTTCTGCCTCCAGAGCCTCTAAATCCTCCGGCACGAAGGGGCGTTCTACGTCGATGTCGTAATAGAACCCATCGTCAATGGCGGGGCCTATGGCCAGCTTAGCCTCCGGGAACAGGCGTTTGACTGCCTGGGCCAGAATATGAGAGGTCGTATGCCGGTATGTGCGCCGGTATTGCTCGTCTTCAAATGAATATGCCATCTTTTGTCTCCTCCTACCGCCCGCTACGCGGGCCATAAAATAATAATTCTTTCCACGGGGGCAAAAAATAAACGCACCCCCGACAGTCTGTCAGGGGTGCGCAGAAAACACACGGTTCCACCCTAAACTTTCACTCTTGCAACGCGGATAACGCCCGCCGGACGGCGCGGCATACTTGTTTCCTTTCCGCCGCGCGGCTCGGGGATGGTCAGCAGTCGGTTCGTATCGCAGGCAGATTTTCAGCCAAGCTCCGCCCTCTCTGTGCGTCAGCAACCGGTGCAATTCCCGTCAACGCCTTTAACTGGACTATAGCACCGAACGCCCCGCCTGTCAAGCAAAAACATCTATGATACATATTATAATTCTCAAATTCTCATTTAAACCCGGTTATAAGCCCGCTCAATTGAAAATTCACGTTTATCCGAGTCTGATTCATCAACAATGCATTGTCAGAAATCTCCCCGCCCTTTCATCATAAATATATCTCCGCCTCCAGAAAAATGCGATCCTTCTTCGATTTTTCCCCGACACTGGTCAGTGCGCCCTTTCCTCGGCCCCGAAGGGACAGAATATCTCCCTCAGACACGGGCGCATCCACATGGAGACACGGGGTATAATTCAG
>JAJQHT010000202.1 GCA_021199595.1 Oscillospiraceae bacterium | reverse complement strand
AAGCACCCCGTTTGTGGAGGAAACAAAAATGATATAGTAGAATATCATGACCTTCACCACCACGGGAACGCCTCGGATAACGGTGACATAGAGCCGGAACAGACCGTTGAAAAATTTCAAAATCGCACGGCCCGGGCCGGGGCGCATCTCATCCCGGTTTTTGTCCCAGGTGGTGCGCACCACGGCGATGACAGCGCCCACGACGATTCCGAATATCAGGGCGCCGAAGGTCATTTTTAAGGTGTTCCCCAGGCCGACCCAGAGATACCTCCAGCGGTTATCCGTGATGAAATTTAATATAAACTTACTGACTAAGTTGTCCCACCATGCTGCCAAAGCGGACACCTCCGTTATTATAATAATAAAACAGGGACGGCGCTGGGCCGTCCCTCATTGGACACGAGTTTAGTCGGCGCTGATGTATTTGTCGATGATGGACTGGACGGTGCCGTCCTCCATCAGCTCGACCAGAGCCTCGTTCACGGCCTCGGACAGCGCGGTGTTGTCCTTGGAGAAGCAGATGGCGTATTCCTCCTCGGTGTATGCGGTGTCCAGAATGACCAGCCCCTCGTTAGCCTCCGCAAAGGCCTTGGCCGGCTCGTTGTCGATGATGACGCAGTCGATTTTGCCGCTGGTCAGAGCGGCCACTGCGTCCGCGCCCCGGTTGAAGCGCTCCACGGTGCAAAGGCCCGTGTCCTCCAAATCCCAGGTGGCATAGAGGTCGCCGGTGGTGGAGGACTGCACGCCGATGGTGTAGCCGCCCTCAAACAGGTCGTCCACGTTGGTGATGGCGGAATCCTCCGCTACAATGACCACCTGCACGCCGGTGGCGTAAGGCTCGGAGAAGTCTACGCTTTCCAGCCGCTCCTCGGTGATGGTCATGCCGGCCATGCCCATATCCGCCTTGCCGGAGGTGACGGCGGCGACGATGGAATCAAAGGCCATGTCCTCGATTACCAGCTCCAGGCCGAGCTTTTCCGCAATGGCGGCGGCGATCTCCGCGTCGATGCCGGTGACGGCGTCGTTTTCATAATACTCATAGGGAGGGAACTCTGCGTTGGTGGCCATGGTCAGCACGCCCTCGGTGGCGGTGGTGAACTCCTCAGAGGAGGTCTCCTCGGCGGTGTCCTCCGTGCTGCCGGAGGAGCAGGCGGCCAGGGCGAATACCATAACCAGAGCCAGCAAAAGGGCCAGCAGCTTTTTCATTTTTGTCATGTCAAGAGCCTTCTTTCTTCAATTTGTTCCCATTATAATTCCTTTGAGCTGAATACACAAGAACTTATTCACAAAATTGATGGATATTTTTGGTTCATTTTGCCGTTTTTTGGGGGGTATACCAGAAAGCGCGGCGTGTCCCAGAGGCGGCGCGTTTCCGGTGCTTCGCGCTGATTTGGCCAGCGATACATGGGTCTGTGCCGCAGTGACAGGTAAAAATTATTGCGGAAATTTTCACAAAAAATGGAAAATTGCACAAAAATCCCCTTGAAAATAACCGCTGATTGCTTATAATAGTAGCATAGACACAGATAGTTTAAAATTTGCGGATGGTATGCCGTCCGCACGGAAAAGGAACACGCCATGAACCGAATCGTTCTCTTCGCGCCGGAGATACCCCAGAACACCGGGGCCATTGCCCGCACCTGCGCTGCCACGGGCGCAAGCCTCCACCTGATAAAGCCCCTGGGCTTCGATATATCCGACGCCGCCGTGCGCCGGGCCGGGCTGGACTACTGGCATTTGGTGGATGTCCACGTCTATGAGGACTTTGACCAATACCTGCGGGAGAACGGGGACGAGGATTTGTGGCTGCTCTCCACCAAGGCCCCCAGAAGCTATGCGGAGGCGGATTTTGGCGCGGATGTGTCCCTGCTGTTCGGACGGGAGACCTCCGGCCTGCCGGAGGAGATCATGGAGCGCTATCGCAGCCGCTGCGTCCGCATCCCCATGAAGCCCAGGGCCAGGAGCCTGAATCTCTCAAGCTCCGCGGCCATCATCCTGTATGATGTCCTCCGTCGCCAGGGCTTTCCCGGCCTTCTGGAAACGGGCATCATGGCGGTGGGCGAGGAGCCTTGACCATTTTGGAATACCTGGCAATCGTGCCTATTCATATATCAAATAGGAGGATACGACCATGAATTACAGCAAGAAGAATGTGACGCAAATCGACGTCCAGGGGAAGAAGGTTCTGCTTCGGTGCGACTTTAACGTCCCTCAGGACAAGGCCACCGGGGCCATCACCGATGACAAGCGCATCCGGGCGGCCCTTCCCACCATCCAGTACCTGCTGGAGCATAAGGCCGCCGTCGTCGCCTGCTCCCACCTGGGCAAGCCCAAGGGGACATGGAAGGAATCCCTGACCCTGGCCCCTGTGGCGGAACGTCTCCAGGAGCTGCTGGGCCAGCCGGTGGTTTTCGCAAAGGACATCGGCGGCGAGGACGCGAAGGCCAAGGCCGCCGCTTTGCAGCCCGGCCAGATCATGCTGCTGGAAAATCTTCGCTTTGACCCCCGCGAGGAGAAAAATGACCCCTCCTTCGCAAAGGAGCTGGCGGAGTTTGGAGAGATTTATGTTTCGGACGCCTTCGGCACTGTTCACCGCGCCCATGCGTCCACGGCGGGCGTCGCGGCCTATCTGCCGGCGGTCTCCGGCTTCCTGATTGGCCGGGAGCTTGAGGTGATGGGCAAGGCGCTGGATGACCCCGCCCGGCCCTTTGTGGCCATTCTGGGCGGCGCGAAGGTCTCCGACAAGATTGCTGTTATCGAGAACCTTCTGAACAAGGCGGATAAGATACTGATTGGCGGCGGCATGGCCTATACCTTTATCAAGGCCCAGGGCTGCGGCGTCGGCTCCAGCCTTTTGGAGGCGGATAAAATAGAATTTGCCGCACAGATGATAGATGAGGCCAAGGCCAAGGGCGTTGAGCTGCTGCTGCCGGTGGATACCATAGTGGCGGACAGCTTCGCCGCAGACGCGGCGGCGCAGACCGTGGGCGTGGACGCCATCCCGGAGGGATGGATGGGCCTGGACATCGGGCCGAAAACCGTCGAGGCGTTCGAGAAGGCCATCGCCGGCGCGGGAACTATCGTCTGGAATGGGCCGATGGGCGTGTTCGAGTTTGAGCGCTTTGCGGAGGGTACACGGGCCGTGGCCCGCGCCGTGGCGCAGTCCGGCGGCGTGAGCATCGTCGGCGGCGGCGATTCCGCGGCGGCGGTGGAGCAGCTCGGCTTTGCCG
>JAJQHT010000204.1 GCA_021199595.1 Oscillospiraceae bacterium | reverse complement strand
GCTGATACTGTGCTATCACTGCTACTTTTTCGGCTTCCGGGAGCAGGAGGACGCGACATTCGTTGGGTTTTACCTGTTCGTGGAGCTGTATTTCATCCTGAGCGGCTTTTTGATGCTCCGCTCCATCCGCACCCATGTGACGCCCCAGCTCCGGCAGGACGCGGTGAACACCACCGCCCACTATATGAAGCGCCGGTGGCTGGCCCTGTATCCCCATCACCTGCTCTCGTGGATTCTGGTGGCGCTGGTGCTGGTATTCGTCACAAAGGAAATGCACCTGCTGGATTTGATACAGATTGGCTGGACAGAGCTGCTGCTGGTGAACATCTTCGGCTTCGTCCGGGGGGTGTCCATCAACATTGTCTGCTGGTACCTCAGCGCCCTGCTGTTCGCAAGCCTCGGGATATACTATCTGCTCCTGAAAAACGAGGACGCCTTTCTGAAAATTGCCGCGCCCATCCTGCTGGTCATGCTGTATGGCACGCTGTTCGACCGCAAGGGGAGCCTTGCCAACACCATCCTGTTCACTCAGTACGCGCCCTTCCTGGGATTCTACCGGGCGGTGGCGGACATCACGGTGGGCTGTATCGCGTATCGAGTGTATGAGTGGATGGAGGATGTGAAAATACCCGGCGAGCCAGTCCTCGCAACAGTGCTGGAGCTTTCCATCATGGCCGCCTCCTGGTTTTGGATGTACAGACACGGCGGTGCCATAGATTTTCTGTTTGTGGTGCTGTTTTTCGCCTTTGTCATCAGCGTGTTCCGGGGGAAGAGCCTCTTTTCCCGCCTGTTTGACAACAGGCTTTCCGCCTGGCTTGGCAAGCAGAGCTATGCCTATTACCTCAATAACCTGGTGGTGGTGCTTCCGTGCCTGTATTTCTTCCCGGATATAACCATCAATCAGGCCTGTCTCATATGTGTCCCCGCCTGCTTTATCCTGTCCGTGATAACTACGGCCCTGATAGACCTCCTGCCGGGCCGGCGGGAACGATAACACAGCGGACGTACAATAAATAAGAACCTGTATTCATGGCGTCGGATGCCGGTGAATGCAGGTTCTTAAATTAGCATAAAAAACTGGACTCCACAGCTTGTGAAGTCCAGTTTTGCTTATCAAAATGTTGTCAGAGCGTTGCTCCTTGACATTTTAAATTTGGGTTTGGATTGCTGTGGCTATCAGCCCATAGCGCCCTCGACGATGCTGGCAGCGCCGGCGCCGCCGGCAGCTACGAAGTCATCCCAGGTGCTGATGCCCACGGTGGTGAACAGCTGATCCCAGGGGCTGGTGCTCTGGTCGATGTCGTCCCAGGACTCCATGGC
This sequence comes from Oscillospiraceae bacterium, assembly GCA_021199595.1. Classification (GTDB taxonomy): domain Bacteria; phylum Bacillota; class Clostridia; order Oscillospirales; family Oscillospiraceae; genus CAJOIG01. The sequence continues at coordinate 1,916 of JAJQHT010000204.1, read as the reverse complement.
CATGACCTGCTCGGTGAACTCGTCCAGGTCAGGGGCGTTGCCGCCGGCGGCCTCGATCAGATAAGCCTGATAGTCGGCCCAGGTGACCTCGCCGGCATCAGCGGTAGCTTCGCCGGAAGCCTCGCCAGAGGCCTCGCCGGAAGCGGTTGCGCCCTGCTGCTCGGCCATAGCGTCCGCAGCAGCGCCCACATCCAGGGTGCCGTCGTCGGTCACGCCGCCGCCAACATTGGTGCCGCCGCCGACAGCCTCGATGGAGCCGTACTCACCGGCGGGGATAGCTTCCTCAGAGGGGGTCAGGGTCAGAGTGCCGTCCGCATTCTCGGTCAGCTCGCCGTAAACGGTAGCGCCCTCGGCAATGCTCAGGCTGGTGATCAGAGACTCCTCAGTGACAGTCCAAACACCGTCGGCCTCAACAACCACAGCAGCGGTGGAAGCGCCGTTATAGTAAACGATGTTCTGGACATGGCCCTGCAGGAAGTACTCGTTGATGGTGTAGTCGGTGATCTGGATGAAAGCAGCCTCAGCCGCGTCATCGGTCACGTTGCCTTCCGCGTCTACCAGGAGGTAGGCGATGTCGTCGCCATAGTACTCGATGCCCTCGATGGCCTCTTCGCTGTAGGCCACACCCTTGACGGTGGAGGTCAGAGCGATGTCGCCGGTCAGGGTAGCGCCCTCGCCGATGGTGACAACCAGGTTGTCGCCGGACTGGCCATAATAGCCGGTGCCGTTGAAGATGTCGCCAACGTAATCGCCGTTGGTGAAGGTAGCGGTAACGGTGTTGCCGCCGGTGGAGGAGGTGTAGTCATAGCCCAGGCCAGGGAAGCCCTCGCCGGTAGAGGAGATCTTGCTGTCGCTGTAGTTTTCGTCGAAGCCGGTCTCAGCGGACATGGGGTTGCCGCCGATACGGGAGTCGTCGTCGTTGTCCATCATCTGAATCAGTTTGCCAGAGGTGACGTTCAGAACGGCGTTGTCGAAGTAGTAGTTGCCGTTAGAAGCCTTATAGATGATGGCGGCCTCTTCCGCATTGATGACGGTGCCGTCCTCAATGTAAAGGCCCTCAAGGCTGTTGTGCTGCATGAAGCCGAACACGCCGTTGATGGTGGTCACGTTGCCTGCGCCCTCGACGGTCTCGATGAGGTTGCCGTTGGCGTCATACAGGTCGATGGTGCCGTTGGAGGAAGCATAGTGGCCCTCATTGGCGCCGGTGATGATAGCAGCATAGGTCACGCCGTTGAAGGTCGCGCCATAGTAATACTGAGTGGGGTTGCCGATGTAGTAAGCGCCGTAAGCGGAGCCATAGGCGTCCTCGTCATAGCCGAAGATGCGCCAGCCGGAATCGGAGCCGCCTTCGCTCTCGGACAGAGCGGTCATCTCCGTGTCAACCACGTTGATGATCATGTTGGAGCCGGCGTCAGTGGAGAGGATGCCCCAAGTCTCGCCGGAAACCAGGTTGGAGTCGATGATGGTCAGGGTGGGGTTCTCGCCGATCATGTTGACCACGCGGCCGCCGCCGGTGATGCCCAGAGGCCAGGGGGGAGAGATCATGGCGTTCTGGTCAGCGCTGCTGTGATAGCCTTCCCAAGCCTCGGTCAGGGGGTCGGCGCCCATAACGGTGATGTCGCTGTCCTTAATGACGATGTTGGAGTTCTGGGAAACCACGCCCAGGGTGCGCTCAAAGCCGTCGGAGTAGTAGGTCAGGCCCTCGATGGTGACGAAGGCGCCGTCATAGGCAACAACGGCAGCGCCCTGGCCGCTGAAGTCGCTGGCCAGAAGACCGTCGGTGTCGTCGGTTATGACCTCTACGCCGGTAACGGTGGCGGAAGCGTCCTCGCCGTGGAAATACAAAGCAGTGTAGCCCGCGCCGCTGACATTCTAATCCAGCACCACAGCCAGATATCCCTCGGTGAAGTCAGTGC
>JAJQHT010000002.1 GCA_021199595.1 Oscillospiraceae bacterium | reverse complement strand
GGCTGAAGCAGCCCCAGTGGTTCCTAGCCCTTATCAGCACCGTGATTTCCATTGTGGCCGCCATCGTCATTCTCAGCCACCCCCTCTCTGCCACCGCGTTCCTCTGGAACTTCACCGCCATTATGCTGATTATCGAGGCCGTGATAGACATCGTAACCGTGTTCTTTAAGAGCGGTAAAAACGCCGGGGCGGGAAGCGCAGAGAAATATAGCTGATAGGCTTTGGGAAAGCAGCATAACCCTGCACACAATTCATAGCAAAACCCGTGGCCGCCGTACCTGAAACGGCTGCCACGGGTTATTGTTTCACTGGTCAATTTTTACCACTAAGAGGATTGCATCCCCCGTCTGTGATAGAATAAATTTTTCGTTGTAAAGTCTTATCTTATCATCTTAGAACAGCCCGGAAATGACGCCATTTTCGTCTACGTCTATCTTTTCCGCAGCGGGTACCTTGGGGAGGCCGGGCATGGTCATAATGTCGCCGGTCAGGACGACCACGAAGCCTGCGCCAGCAGAGACCTTGACCTCCTTCACCGTCACGGTGAATCCCTCCGGCGCGCCCAGGAGGGACGGGTCGTCGGAAAAGCTGTACTGGGTCTTAGCGATGCACACCGGCAGACCGCCGAAGCCCAGGTCTGTCAGGCGGGCAAGCTGCTTTTTGGCGCTGTCCGTGAAGGCCACGCCCGCGCCGCCGTAGACCTTGGTGACGACCTTTTCAATCTTCTCCTCCAGGGTGTCGGAAAGCTCATAGCAGAAGCGGAAATCGGAAGGCTCCTCGCACAGACGCAGCACCTCCCGCGCCAGGGCCTCGCCCCCTTCGCCGCCCTTGGCCCACACGTCGGACAGCACTACGTTCACCCCAAGCTCCTTGCAGCGGCGGATGATAAGCTCCACCTCCGCATCCGTGTCGGTGGGGAAGCGGTTCACCGCCACCACCGCCGGAAGGCCGTATACATTTTTGATGTTGGAGACGTGGCGCAGGAGGTTGGGAATCCCCTTTTCCAGGGCTGTCAAATCCTCACTGCCCAGGTCGGACTTTGCCTTGCCGCCATGCATTTTCAGCGCCCGGATGGTGGCCACGATAACCACCGCGCTGGGCTTCAGGCCCGCGTAACGGCACTTGATGTCCAGGAATTTTTCCGCCCCCAGGTCGGCGCCGAAGCCAGCCTCCGTCACGGCAATATCCCCCAGGCGCAGGGCCATGCGGGTAGCCAGCACGGAGTTGCACCCGTGGGCGATGTTGGCGAAGGGGCCGCCATGGACAAGGGCGGGCGTTCCCTCCAGGGTCTGCACCAGGTTCGGCTTCAGCGCATCCTTCAAAAGGGCTGCCATAGCCCCCACGGCCTTCAAATCCCCGGCGGTGACAGGCTTGCCCTCATAGGTGTAAGCTACCACGATGCGGCTCAATCTGGCTTTCAGGTCGGTGATGGAATCCGCAAGGCAGAACACGGCCATGATCTCCGTGGCCACGGTGATGTCGTATCCATCCTCCCGCGGCACGCCGTTCACCCGGCCCCCGATGCCGTCAATCACATGGCGGAGCTGCCGGTCGTTCATGTCCACGCAGCGTTTCCAGGTAATTGTCTTGGGGTCGATATGCAGGGCGTTTCCCTGATAGATGTGGTTATCCAGCATGGCGGCCAGAAGGTTGTTGGCCGCGCCGATGGCATGGAAATCCCCGGTGAAGTGGAGGTTTATATCCTCCATCGGCACCACTTGGGCATAGCCGCCCCCGGCGGCCCCGCCCTTAATGCCGAACACCGGCCCCAGAGACGGCTCACGCAGGGCCACCATCACGTTCTGCCCGATGCGGCGCAGGCCATCGGCCAGGCCGATGGTGGTGGTGGTTTTCCCCTCCCCGGCGGGGGTGGGGGTGATGGCCGTCACCAGCACCAGCTTGCCATCCGGGCGCTTGCTCTCCCGCAGGAGGGCATAGTCCACCTTGGCCTTATAGCGGCCATAGGGTTCCAGATATTTCTCCTCTATCCCGGCGGCCTCCGCAATCTGGCCGACGGGACGCATTTCACACTGCTGGGCGATCTCAATATCCGTCATATTCTGCTCTCTCCCTATATTTTTATTTCACGGGGTTGGTGGTTTTCAGCGTCACGTCATGATAACCACCCTCCACGATGCTGGTGGCGGAAACCAGGGTCAGCTTGGCATCCTGCTGGAGGGCCTGGATGGAGGTAACGCCGCAGTTGCACATAGTGGATTTCACCTTATAGAGGCTCTTCTGTACGTTTTCATGGAGGCCGCCGGCATAGGTAACATAGCTGTCCACGCCCTCCTCAAAGCTGAGGGTCTCCGCGCCGCCCAGGTCATAGCGCTGCCAGTTTCTGGCCCGGTTGGAACCCTCGCCCCAGTATTCCTTCACATAGGTGCCGTTGATGTTCAGCTTGGGGGTGGGGCTTTCGTCAAAGCGGGCAAAATACCGGCCCAGCATGATGAAGTCCGCGCCCATAGCCAGGGCCAGGGTAATGTGGTGGTCATGGACGATGCCGCCGTCGGAGCAGATGGGGACGTAGACGCCGGTCTCCTTATAATACTGGTCGCGGGCCGCCGCCACCTCTATCAGGGCCGTGGCCTGGCCCCGTCCAATGCCCTTGGTCTCGCGGGTGATGCAGATGGAGCCGCCGCCGATGCCGACCTTTACGAAATCCGCGCCGCACTCCGCCAGGAAACGGAAGCCGTCCCGGTCAACCACGTTGCCCGCGCCCACCTTTACGTCCGGGCCGTAATGCTCATGAATCCAGTCCAGGGTATACTTCTGCCAGCAGGAATAGCCCTCGGAGGAGTCGATGCACAGCACATCCGCCCCGGCCTCCACCAGCGCGGGTACGCGGGTGGCATAGTCACGGGAATTGATGCCAGCCCCCACCATCAGGCGCTTTTCGTCGTCCAGCAGCTCATCAGGGTTGCTCTTGTGGCTGGCATAGTCCTTGCGGAACACGAAGTATTGCAGCCGTCCGTCCTTGGAAACGATGGGCAGGCTGTTCAGCTTGTGATCCCAGATGATGTCGTTTGCCTCCTTGAGGCTGGTACCCTCCGGGGCTGTGACCAGCTTGTCCCAGGGGGTCATAAACTGGGACACGGGGGTATCCAGCTCCATGCGGCTGACCCGGTAATCCCGGCTGGTAACGATGCCAAGGAGCTTTCCGTTGGCCGTGACGTCCTCCGTCACCGCCTCGGTATAGAAACCGTTTTTCGCCTTCAAATCTAAAATATCCTGCAAGCTGGCCTGGGG